>NZ_JBFBKR010000004.1:0-234598 GCF_040686575.1 Arthrobacter sp. NPDC080073 | reverse complement strand
CCGGCTAGCCATCGTGGTTTTTTTTTTTTTTAGTTGTTTCTAATTCCCATCACCTTACTCTGTTTTGTCGTTTTCAGCCCCCATAACGACAACAACTGCGAGTCAGTTGGGAACTCAACAAAACGAAGCAACGAACGAAGGACGGGACCATGCCAGTCGTACTGGAACACCTGGGTAAACGCTTCGGCGACGGCGCCCCGGTGCTGGACGACGTCAACGCCACCATTGAGCAAGGCGAGTTCGTCGCCCTGCTCGGTGCGTCCGGCTGCGGCAAATCCACCCTGCTGAACATCCTCGCGGGACTGGACCAGCCGACGTCGGGCGCCCTGGAGGTGCCCAGCGACGGTGCCGCCTTCATGTTCCAGGATTCAGCGCTGTTCCCGTGGCTCACTGCCCGCGGCAATATCGAACTCGCGCTCAAGCTCGCCGACAAGTCCGGCGGCCTGAGCAAAGCGTCGCGGGCTGCCCGTGCCGGCGAGTTGCTGGACCTCGTCCATTTGGGTGGCGCGGGGGACAAGCGCCCGCACGAGCTCTCCGGCGGCATGCGGCAACGCGTTGCGCTGGCCCGCGCGTTGGCCCAGGACCGGCAGCTGTTGCTCATGGACGAACCGTTCGCTGCCCTCGACGCCATCACCCGTGACCTTCTGCACGACGAACTCGAGCGGATCTGGAAGGAAACCGGGCGCACCATCGTGTTCGTGACGCACAACGTGCGCGAAGCCGTCAGGCTCGGCCAGCGGGTCCTGCTGCTGTCCTCCCGTCCTGGACGGGTCGTGGCCGAGTGGAACGTCACGGAGGAGCACCGGACCGACGCCGGCCGTGCCGGGGAGCTGACTGGAACCATTACCCGCCGCCTGCGCGAGGAGATCCGCCGCCATGCCAATTGAACAAGAGACCCGACTCGTCGAGGGTGAGACTGTCGAGCAGGCTCCGCAGTCCCGCCACATCACCTCGCCGTCGTTGAAGGGAAACCCGGACGAACTCCGGGACCTCGAAGCCGGCCTGGACAAGTTGCAATCGGATGCCCACCGCAAGGCGCGCATCGACTGGACCCGGATCATCCTCCCGATCGCGGCGCTCCTGGTGCTCATCCTCGCGTGGCAGTTCTACGTCTCCCTCGGTTTCAAGCGGCGCGACCAGGTTCCCGGACCCCTTGATGTCCTGAGCCAGTTCGGTTCCCTCTGGGCCGAAGGCAAAGCCCAGGAAGCCATCTGGACCTCCCTTCAGCGCGGCGTGATCGGCTTCCTCATCAGCGTCGCTGTGGCTACTCCGGTGGGCCTGATCCTTGCCCAGGTGCAGCCCCTGCGGCGGGCCTTCGGACCGCTCATTTCCGGGCTCCAGGTGCTCCCGTCGGTGGCGTGGGTTCCGGCTGCCATCATCTGGTTCGGGCTATCGGACGGCACTGTGTACTTTGTCGTCCTGATGGGTGCCATCCCGTCCATCATCAACGGATTGATTTCCGGCGTGGACCAGATTCCGCCGCAATACCGGAGCGTCGGCAAGGTTCTTGGGGCCTCGCGGCTGCAGATGGCCTTGCAGATCGTCCTGCCGGCGGCCCTTCCCGGGTACCTTGGCGGGCTCAAGCAGGGCTGGGCTTTCTCCTGGCGTTCGCTCATGGCCGCCGAAATCATCGCGGTGGGCGGCACCATCGGCTTCGGACTCGGTTCGCTCCTGGACCAGGGCCGCACCTTGTCCGACATGGCCACGGTCATGTCCGCGATCCTGGCGATCCTGTTTGTGGGCATCCTGATCGAGCTCGTCGTCTTCGCCCCGATCGAGCGCCGACTCCTGCTGCGCCGCGGCTTGCTGGCAGGGAGCACGCGCTAAGGAATTCCCCGGCTCGCCCCGTGGTTGACGCGGGCATGAAACGAATCGGTTTTCTTTCCTTCGGCCATTGGGGACCTGTCCAAGGCTCGCGCACTCCTTCGGCCGGCGACGCCTTGCTCCAGGGGATCGACCTTGCGGTGGCGGCCGAGGAACTCGGCATCAACGGAGCCTTCTTCCGCGTGCACCACTTTGCGCGCCAGCAAGCCTCGCCGTTCCCGCTACTGGCTGCCATCGCGGCCCGGACCAGCCGGATCGAGATGGGCACGGGCGTGATCGACATGCGCTACGAAAACCCCCTGTACATGGCCGAGGAGGCAGCGGCCACGGACCTCATCAGCCAAGGCAGGCTCCAGTTGGGCATCAGCCGTGGTTCACCCGAGCCGGCCCTGCACGGCGCGCGGTACTTCGGCTACGCACCCGCCGAAGGTGAGGACGACGCCGCGATGGCCCGCCGCCACACCGCCGTATTCCGGCATGCCATCGCGGGCCATGGCGTGGCCGAAGCCGATCCCTCCTTCATGGGGGGCGGCCGCGGCCTCCTGCCGATCCAGCCGACGTCGTCCGGGCTGCCGCGGCGCATCTGGTGGGGCGCCGGCACCCGAAAGACCGCCGTCTGGGCCGCGGAACAAGGCATGAACCTCATGAGCTCCACCCTGCTCACCGAAGACACCGGGGTTCCCTTCGACCAGCTCCAGGCCGAACAGATCAGCATGTTCCGGGAGGCATGGGCTGCAGCCGGACACGGTTTTGAGCCGCGTGTCTCGGTCAGCCGCAGCATCATTCCCGTGGTGGACGCCGAGGACGAACACTATTTCGGGCTCCGCGCGCAGGTGGAGAACCGCGACCAAGTGGGCATGCTCGACGGTGCCCTGTCACGGTTCGGCAAGAGCTACGTCGGACCACCGGATGCCTTGGCCGAGGAACTCGCGCAGGACGCCGCGGTCCAAGCCGCGGACACGGTGCTGATTACCGTGCCCAACCAACTCGGGGTGGAATACAA
Source organism: Arthrobacter sp. NPDC080073 (assembly GCF_040686575.1). Classification (NCBI taxonomy): domain Bacteria; kingdom Bacillati; phylum Actinomycetota; class Actinomycetes; order Micrococcales; family Micrococcaceae; genus Arthrobacter; species Arthrobacter sp. NPDC080073. The sequence goes on along the minus strand of NZ_JBFBKR010000004.1, from coordinate 231,771 downwards.
TGTCAAGCTGCTGGGCAACGTCGCCAAATATGTCGCTCCGGCGATCGGCTGGGAGGCGCCCACGGCGCAAGCGTGATGTGACGCAGGCCAGCCCCGGAACTGTTCCTTCCCTGAGACTCCTTGTCCGGCCCCAAGTACGGGCCTACACTCACGGCTATCAGCCGGTATACGGCCGATCATTCCCAATTCCAAGGAGACAGCCGTGGCGCCAAAATTTGGAGTGCTGGCATTGCTCGAAGCCAAAGCGGGGAAGGAGGAGGAGGTCTGGAATTTCCTCAACGGGGGGCGCGAGATTGTGCTCAACGAACCCGGAACCCGGACGTGGTACGCCTTTCGCGTCAGCGAAAACACCTTCGGCATCTTCGACACTTTCGACACCGAGGAAGACCGGCAGGCCCACCTCGACGGCGCCATCCCCGCCGCACTTGGCGAGCACGGTCCTGCACTGCTCGGGAAGGACCCGGACCTAAAGCTGATCGAACTCATTGCCGTGAAGTAAGCGGCACAGCGTCAGCCACTATGTGACGCCGGGTTACCTAGCGTGAACTGGTGTTTCCGGACCTTTGAAGCATGTTACGGCCCGGCCCTACAGTTTTTTCATGGCAATACAGGACATCTACCCCACAGCGCTGCGGCTGCTCGGCCGCCCGGTGCTGGTAGTGGGCGGCGGACCGGTGGCTGCGCGACGCGCCAAGGGACTGCTCGACGCCGGCGCCCGGGTGACCGTAGTCGCGCCGCTTGCCTCTGACGCGCTCCGCGAACTCGCCGCCTCCGGCCTGCTCACCTGGAAGCCGCGCACCTACCTTTCCTCCGACGTCGACGGCGTCTGGTTCGTCCAGACCGCCACAGGCGTCGCCGCTGTGGACGCCCAGGTAGCCGCCGACGCCGAGGCGCAGCGCATCTGGTGCGTCAACGCCTCCGACCACGAATCCTCGGCGGCATGGACGCCCGCCGTCGCCGTAGTGGACGACGTGAAGATCGCCATCAACGCCGGGGGAGACCCCCGCCGTGCCATGGCCTTGCGCGACGCAGTTGCCACCGCACTTGAGACGGGAGACCTGCCGCTCCGCCGTCGTCGTGCCTCGACCGGAAGTGTCGCCCTCGTAGGCGGCGGTCCCGGCGACTCGGGGCTCATCACGGTCCGCGGACGCCGCCTCCTTGGCCAGGCCGACGTCGTCGTCGCAGACCGACTCGGGCCGCGCGACTTGCTGCACGAACTTGCTCCGGACGTCCGCGTAATCGAGGTCGGCAAGACCCCCGGCCACCACCCCGTGCCGCAACTGGAGATCAACCGGATCCTCGTCGAGGAAGCCCTGGCCGGCCACCGTGTGGTCCGGCTCAAAGGCGGCGACCCCTACGTCCTGGGCCGCGGCGGCGAGGAAGCGGAATTCTGCCGGCAGAACGGCGTCGAGGTTGAAGTGGTTCCCGGTGTCACTTCGGCGATCTCCGTGCCCGCGGCAGCGGGGATTCCCGTGACGCACCGCGGACTTGCGAAGGGCTTCAGCGTGGTGACCGGCCACGAGGAACTTTCCGAGGTCCCGGCCCGTCCGGACCACACCGTGATCCTGCTCATGGGTGTCGCCAAACTCCGCGAATCCGCCGCTGTCCTTGCGGCCTCCGGAATGCCCCTCGACACGCCAGTAGGTATCGTAGAGAACGGCTACATGCCCGAACAGCGCGTCACGATCGGCACTTTGGCAACCATTGCAGACCAAGCCGATGCCACCGGGGTCGCAAATCCCGCAGTGATTGTGATCGGCGATGTGGTGCGTGTCAGCCCGTTCGCCCCCGAGCATTTCAAGACCGCTGACTACAGCACCCTGACCCCTAACAAGCCCCGCGTCGTTACCCCTTAGCCCCTCACCCAACTAGCTCGCATTAGGTGTCGTTATGAGCCTTCAAAACGACAACAATTGCGAGCCAGTTGGGAAGCACACTGAAAAGGAACACAGCCGTGTCATCTAGCACCCCCGTAGGAACCGCTGCACGTCCGCTGCGCGTCGCCGTCGTCGGCTCCGGCCCGGCCGGCGTCTACGCCGCGGACATCCTGACCAAGAGCGAGGCCGTCAAGAGCGGCGAGCTGACCGTCAGCATCGACCTCTTCGACCGGTACCCGGCCCCCTACGGCCTGATCCGCTACGGCGTTGCTCCGGACCACCCCCGCATCAAGGGCATCGTGAACGCCCTCCACAAGGTCCTGGACCGCGGCGACATCCGCTTCTTCGGCAACGTGGACTACGGCACTGACATCTCCATCGAAGACCTGCGCACGCACTACGACGCTGTCATCTTCGCCACCGGCGCCATCAAGGACGCCGACCTGAACATCCCGGGCATCGAGCTTGAAGGCTCCTTCGGTGGCGCGGACTTCGTCTCCTGGTACGACGGCCACCCCGACGTTTCCCGCGAATGGCCGCTCGAAGCCACCTCCGTGGCCGTACTCGGCAACGGCAACGTGGCACTCGACGTTGCCCGTATCCTCTCCAAGCACGCCGACGACCTCCTGGTCACCGAAATTCCGGACAACGTCTACGCGGGCCTCAAGGCTTCCCCGGTCACCGACGTGCATGTCTTCGGCCGCCGCGGACCGGCACAGGTGAAGTTCACCCCGCTGGAGCTCCGCGAGCTGTCACACTCCAAGGACGTGGACATCATCCTCTACCCCGAGGACTTCGAGTTCGACGAAGAGTCGGACCGCCAGATCCAGACCAACAACCAGACCAAGACCATGGTGGGTACCCTCACCAACTGGATCGCCGAGCAGCCGGAGGACCTCTCCGAACTCAAGGCCTCCCGCCGGCTGCACCTGCATTTCCTGCACAGCCCGGTGGAGATCGTGGATTCCGCGGAGACCCCGGGCAAGGTTGCCGCGATCAAGTTCGAGCGCACCGAGCTGGACGGCACCGGCAATGCGCGCGGTACCGGCGAGATCGTCGACTACCCGGTCCAGGCCGTTTACCGCGCGATCGGCTACTTCGGTTCCGCGCTGCCGGACGTCGAGTTCGACCACCGGCGCGGGGTCGTAGCGAACGACGGCGGCCGCGTGCTGGACGCTTCCGGCGAGCACGTCCCTGGCTTGTACGCCACGGGCTGGATCAAGCGTGGCCCCGTCGGCTTGATCGGCCACACCAAGGGCGACGCTCTGGAGACGGTCACTTACCTCTTGGAAGACCGCGAAAACCTGCCGTTGGCCGCCGTTCCCGAGGCGGACGCCGTCGTCGAGCTCCTGGACGCCCGCGGCGTGAAGTTCACAAGCTGGGAAGGCTGGCTGGCGCTTGACGCCCACGAGCGTGCTTTGGGTGCCGCCGCGTCCGACGCCGGTACCTCGCACGGCGTCGAGGTCCAGCGCGAACGCATCAAGGTGGTGCCGCGTGAGGACATGGTGGACATTTCCCGCGACGGCGTGGCCGCACAGGTCTAGTTTCTACAACGCGGGGTCACTTAGCGCCCATCCGGAGCATCGGAATGGGCGCTAAGTGACCCCGCGTTGCTTGTTATCGGGGTTAGACTCTGCGCATGGACGTCGTCGTCGTCGAAACGACCCAATTGGGGGACCGCAGCTACCTCGTCCATGACGGCACGACGGCGCTCGTCATCGACCCCCAGCGCGATACCGACCGCGTCGAAACGGCAGCGCGAAACGCGGGTGTGACCATCACCCATGTCGCTGAGACCCACCTCCACAACGACTACCTCACTGGCGGCCTCATCCTTGCCCGGCACCACAACGCCCGCTATTTGGTGAATGCCGCGGACAACGTCTTGTTCGAACGTGAGCCGGTTGTTTCAGGGGAGGCGTTCAAGGTAGGCCGACTTTCCGTCAAGCCGGTGGCCACCCCGGGCCATACACACACTCATCTGGCCTATGTGGTTTCGGACCCCGACGCCGGCACCGGCGTCCGGCAAGCGGTGTTCTCCGGTGGCAGCCTGCTCTACGGCTCGGTGGGCCGGACCGATTTGATTGCCCCGGAGGACACCGCAGGACTGGCCCATGACCAGTACGCCTCGGTCCGGCGGCTCGTCGCTGAGGCAGCACCGGACGCGATCCTGTATCCGACCCATGGCTTCGGTTCGTTCTGCTCCATCGGTCCAGCGAGCAGGCTCCCCGCATCGACGATCGGGGAGCAGGCCGTCACCAACCATGCGCTCACCGACCCGGACGAAGACCATTTTGTGAGGCACCTCCTGGCGAATATCACGGCGTACCCGAGCTACTACGCGCACATGAGCCCGCTCAACGCCCTGGGACCGGGACCCGCGACGCTTGACGTGCCGGAATCGGTGCAACCCGCGGAGCTGGAGCGCAGGCTCGAGTCCGGGGAATGGGTGGTGGACCTGCGCAACCGGGTCGCATTCGCCGCAAACCACCTGCGTGGCAGCGTGGCCTTTGAATACGGGACGGGATCGAGCTTCACGAGCTACCTCGGTTGGGTCCTGCCATGGAAGCAGCCGCTGACTCTGGTGGGCGCCCACGACGACGTCGAAAAGGCCATCCGCGACCTCGCAAGGATCGGATTCGACTCCCCGGACGCCGCTCTCGGCGAGGATCCCGGGGCCCTGGCACCAGGAGCTTCCTTGGTGCAGTATCCGATCACCGACTGGGCGGGGCTGGTACGGGACCGGGCCCCGGGCGAAACGGTGCTGGACGTGCGCCGCACCGAGGAATACTCCGCCTCCCATGTGTCCAAGGCAGTGAATGTCCCATTGCATGAGCTTTTGCTCCGGCTGGATGAATTGCCGACTGCCAGGATCTGGGTGCATTGCACCTCCGGCTACCGGGCCAGCGTCGCCGCAAGCCTGCTGCATCGTGTCGGCCGCGACGTCGTGCTCATCGACGCACGCTTCCGCGAGGCAGCCGATGCCGGCGTCGAGCTGACGAGCGCTGCTCCGGCCTAAATGCCAGGCCACGGCAGACGCTCGCTCACCTTTGGGGGATTTCCGGCGGACGCTCGCTCACTAGAGGTGAGCGGGCGTTGGGGGAAAGGCCGATATAGGTGAGCGGGGGTTAGCTGTTGATCCGTTCCGCGGCGAAGTCCAGGTTGCGGTACACGCTCGCGACGGCGGCGGCCTCGTCGCGTGCCTCGATGGCGTCGGCGAGCTCGTCATGACCCTCGTGGGGGACGCCGTTGAAGCCGGCCTTGCGTTGTTGGCGCAGGAGATCGTCGTGGAAGACCCCGCCGAAGGACACATACAACTGGTGCAGCAACGGGTTGCCCGAAGCCAGGGCCACCCGTTCGTGGAACTCCCAATCGGCCCGGGCCCAGGCGGGGTAATCGGCCGCGAGCCACGCGTCGTGGCGTGCTTGGAGGAGGGCCCGCATGGCGGCGACGTCCTCGGCCGTGGCGTGCTTCGTGGCCAGTCGGGCGGCCTGGGTGTCGAGCCCCACCCTGACTTCGACCACGTGCTCCTGGGTGTGTTCCTTGTACATTCGTTGGGCTGCGCCCGAGATCTCGCTGGTCGCCCGGACATAGGTGCCGTCACCGCGGCGAACCTCCAACATGCCACTGTGCGCCAGGGCTTTGATGGCTTCGCGGAGCGTCCCGCGCGAGACTCCAAGCGAGGCCATGAGCTCGGGCTCGGCGGGGATCTTCTCCTGCAGGGGCCACTCTCCTGTCTGGATCATGCCTCGCAGTTGATTGGTGACTTCCTCGGCCAAGGCAGGCCGGTGCGAAGGTGTCAGGCTCATGCCACGGGCCTCGGTCCGGCCTTGATCGCGGTCCGCTTGCTGGTGAGCTGGTGGCAGCTCACCATGAGGGTCAGGGCCACCGCGGCGAGGAGCAATAGGGGGAGGGTCCAAGCACCGGTGGCACTGTGGAGCAGGCCCATGCCGAACGGTCCCAGCGCCGCGATCAAGTACCCCACGGACTGGGCGACGGTGGACATGGCGGTGGTTTCCGCCGTCGTACGCCCGCTGCGGCTGATGATCACCAGGACCAGCGGGAAGATGCCCAGGCCGAAACCGAACATGACGGCGGGAATCGATGCGAACGACGTCGGCAGCAACAGCATTGCCGGGATTGCCAGGAGGGTGGTCCCGCTACCCAGGTACAGGGCAGGCCGCATCATGCCGGGCCGCGAGCCGATCGCGAGGAGGATCATGCCGGCGGCCACCGAAACCAGCTGCATGAGCCCGAACTGGAGGCCGCTCTCGGAGGCGCTGAGACCTTGGGTCGTCAGGATGTAGGCAAACCAACTCATCACGGCATAGGCCAGGAGGCCCTGCAAGGTGAAGACGGAGGTGATGAGGAATCCCAGCCGGGTGCGCAGGAGCGGCCACATGGAAACGTGCTCCTGGTTGGCCTTGCGTGAAGTGCGGTGTGTGTGGAGGACCACCGGGAGGAAGCCGAGAAGCGCGGCGACGCCCAGGAGTCCCCATGCCGCCAGGCCCATCGACGGCGAACCGAGTTGCTGGGCCAGGGGCACGCTGACCGCGGCTGCGAAGGTGGCACCGCCGGACATCGTGAAGGTGTAGAGGCCGGTCATCATGGACGTCTTGCTCGCATAGTGCTCGCGGATGTACGACGGCATGGCCACGTTGCACACCGCGAGGCCGGACATCGCCAGCACCGTTCCGGCGAGGAGGGCGCCGGTGGCGGGGATACTGCGGACCAGGAGCCCGGCAGCCAGCATGGCCAGCGCCACGAAGATCGACTTCTCGACGCCGATCCGGCGCGACAGCCACGAGGTGCCCAGCCCTGCGACGGCGAAGCACAGCAACGGGATGGACGGAAGAATCGACGCGACGAGCGCCCCGTAGCCGAGGAATGCCTGCAAATCGTGGAACAGCGCCGCCGCGCTCGTGATGCCGGCGCGTAGGTTCAGGCCGATCAGGATGACGGCGACGATCCCGACGACGGCGACCACCCGGGATTTCGGCGCGACCGTACCGCCGCTGGCCGGGACAGTTGTTGCTTCCGTTGCATGGGGAGTCGGGGGAGTTGAAGCCATGCTTAAAGGTTAGACGTTTGATGTTTTCCGGGGGAAGTTTTGTGGTGAAAATCTCCGTGAACCTCAGCGCGGGTTGCGCGCTCCCAGCCGTTGCACCGCGAGCGCAAGCCACAGCTGCACCCGGTCCGGGGTCTGGGCAGGGTCGTAGCCGGTGAGGTCCGTGATTTGCGCCAAGCGGTAGCGCACCGTATTGCGGTGCAGGGTCAGGGCTTCGGCGACGGCGGCCACCGAGCCATTGTGGTTGAGGTAGCTTTCCAGGGTCGGAACAAGCTCGGAGCCATGAGCGGCGTCGAACTTGCGCAGGGGAGTGAGCGCCTCGCTGGCCATGTCCGCCAGCGGCACGTCCTCGCTGGCCAGCAACAGCGAAGTCAGGCTGAGTCGCTCAGGTTCGTTGACCGGCAGGCCGTGCGCCACGGCGTCGCGCGCTTCGAAGTAGCTCCAGCGCACGCCGTTCGGCTTCGTGTAGGCGCCGCCGATCCCGATCACCGCGTGGATCCCCGCTTCCAAAAGGTGATCACTGAGATCCTTCGCGAGCGCGCTTGCGGAACTGCCGTCGTCGGGAACTACAGTCACCAGGTCCTTCCCGACGACGGCGGTCACCCCGCCGTCGAGCGATTGCGGAAGCGAGGTGCTGCCGAGTTGTTTGTGGTGGGCAGCGGAGACCACCAGCAGCACCACGTTCTTGCGGGTGCTGTTGATTCCAACGCCGGCCAGGCGGCGGGCGCCCTCCACCGTGTCCAGGGTTCCGTGGATGACATCGTCCAGCACCTGGCCCGCCAGGGCCCGCTGGCTCTGGCGCTGCTTGACCATGTTGTTGAGTTCCACGCTGATCAGGTTCTGCGCATAACTGACAATCCCGGTGTCGCCGAACGGCTGCTTGATCCATAGGGTGCAGGCGTCGCGGCGGCCCGTCGGGATGGGGAAGGTCGCCCAGTCGTCAGCCGTGGGTGCGGGGTTGCCGGCCACGCTGTTGTAGAGCTGGGCGCTGAACTGCGTGAGCGCGATGTCGGTCCGGAGCATGCTGCCCAATTGCTTGAGCAATTCGCCGAGCCCGCCGCCGGTCAGCAGGGCCCGGGCCAGGATCTGGTGCCCGGCGATGAGGCGCTCCAGCTTCGAGTAGTGGTCAGCGGATTGGGAATCCGCGACGAGTTTACCGATGGCGATGAAGGGGGTCTCGTACGGGACTTCCACGAGGGGCAGGCCCCAGCGGTTCGCTTCCGCAATGAGGGCAGGGGGTACGGACTCGTGGGTCAATCCGGTGCCGAAGCCGATGCCGACGGCTCCCGCGCGCTGGACCTGGCGCACGAATCGGCGCTGTTCCGCGGCCCCGCTAAGCCTGAGGCCTGTGGTCAGGATCAACTCTCCGCCATTGAGGAAGCGTTGGGGATCTTCCTGCTCGGTCACGGCCACCCAGCGGATATCTTCGTTCCAGGTGGTTTCCGCGAGACCGGCTTTGCGGAGCCGAAGTGAGGGGACGGCGACGAGCGCGGCGAGTGACATTGCCATGCCAAAAAGGATATCCCGGCACTGGTCATTCGCACTAAGCCGGGGTGGTCGGGGTGTGCACCTGACTATTCCGCGCCGCGGGGTGCTGGCATAGGCTCGGAGCAGCTGCAACCAATGCCTAGACACCGAAAGAGGTTGTACACCGTGGTCCAAACCTTGCAGAACTTCATCAACGGCGAGTTCGTCACGCCGGCAGGCACCGAACTGCTCGACATCGTGAACCCCACCAACGGGGAGATTGTCGCTCATGCGCCTATCTCCACGGCGGCCGACGTCGATGCGGCCATGAATGCGGCCAAGGAAGCCTTCAAGTCCTGGAAGCATGTCACGCCTGGCCAGCGCCAGCTCATGCTGCTCAAGCTCGCTGATGCCATCGAAGCCAACAGCGACGAGCTCGTTGAGGCACAGCACCGCAACACCGGCCAGGTCCGCGCCCTCATCGCATCCGAGGAAGTTGCCGCTGGTGCAGACCAGCTCCGCTTCTTCGCCGGCGCCGCGCGCATCATGGAAGGCAAGTCCGCCGGCGAGTACTTCGAGGGCCACACCTCGTACGTACGCCGCGAACCGATCGGCGTCGTCGCCCAGGTTGCACCCTGGAACTACCCGTTCCTCATGGGCATCTGGAAGATCGGCCCCGCCCTCGCCGCAGGCAACACCGTTGTTCTCAAGCCCTCCGACACCACTCCGGAATCCACCTTGGTCCTGGCCCGCCTGGCGGGGGAGATCTTCCCGGCCGGCGTTCTGAACGTGGTCCTCGGCAACGCGGCCACCGGCTCCATGATGGTGGAGCACAAGGTCCCGGGCCTCGTCTCGATCACCGGTTCCGTGCGCGCCGGCATTGCCGTGGCCAGCGGAGCGGCCAAGGGCCTCAAGCGTGCCCACCTGGAACTTGGCGGCAAGGCTCCGGCCATCGTCTTCAAGGACGCCGACATCAAGAAGAGCGCCGCGGCCATCGCCGAATTCGCCTTCTTCAACGCCGGCCAGGACTGCACGGCCATCACCCGCGTGCTGATCGAAGATTCGATCCACGACGACATGGTTGCGGCGATGGTGGAGCACACCAAGACGCTGCACACGGGTTCGCAGAACGACGAGGAAAACTACTTCGGGCCCCTCAACAACGTGAACCACTTCAATGCCGTGAACTCGGTAGTGGAGCACCTGCCGGCCAACTGCAAGATCGAAACCGGCGGCCACCGTGCGGGTGAGAAGGGCTTCTTCTTCGAGCCCACCATCATCACCGGCGCCAAGCAGACCGACGACGTCGTCCAAAAGGAAACCTTCGGGCCCGTCATCACCGTCCAGAAGTTCACCACCGAAGCCGAGGCACTCGAGCTGGCCAACGACGTCGAATACGCCCTGGCCTCCAGCGTCTGGACCACGGACCACGGCACCGCCATGCGGATGAGCCGCGACCTGGACTTCGGCGCGGTCTGGATCAACACCCACATCCTGCTGACCGCTGAGATGCCCCACGGCGGCTTCAAGCAGTCCGGCTACGGCAAGGACCTGTCCATGTACGGCGTCGAGGACTACACGCGCATCAAGCACGTGATGTCTGCACTGGACGCGTAAGAAAGAAAGAACCATCATGACCGCAACAGCACATGAAATCACCTACCGCCTGGACCAGAAGCGCAGCATCAACGGCGCCTTCCCCGGCCCCAAGTCGCAGGCCCTGAACGAGCGCCGCGCGGCCGTCGTCGCTGCCGGCGTGTCCTCGGGCGTGCCGGTCTACGTTGAGGACGCCGACGGCGGCATCATCCGCGACGTCGACGGCAACTCCTTCATCGACCTCGGCTCCGGCATCGCCGTGACGAGCGTTGGCGCTTCGGACCCGGCCGTCGTCGCCGCTGTCCAGGACGCGGCAGCGCACTTCACCCACACCTGTTTCATGGTCACGCCTTACGAGGGCTATGTCGCCGTCGCCGAGCAGCTCAACCGCCTCACCCCGGGCGACCACGAGAAGCGCACCGTGCTCTTCAACTCCGGCGCCGAAGCAGTGGAGAATGCAGTCAAGGTGGCACGCCTGGCAACCGGCCGTGACGCCGTCGTCGCCTTCGACCACGCCTACCACGGCCGCACCAACCTGACCATGGCGCTCACCGCCAAGGCCATGCCGTACAAGACCAACTTCGGCCCGTTCGCGCCCGAGGTCTACCGCATGCCGATGAGCTACCCGTTCCGCGAGGAAAACCCGGAGATCACCGGTGCCGAGGCCGCCAAGCGCGCCATCACCATGATCGAGAAGCAGATCGGCGGCGACCAGGTTGCCGCGATCATCATCGAACCGATCCAGGGCGAGGGCGGCTTCATTGTTCCCGCTGAGGGCTTCCTGCCGGCACTGTCCGCATGGGCCAAGGACAAGGGCATCGTCTTCATCGCCGACGAGGTCCAGTCCGGTTTCTGCCGCACGGGTGAATGGTTCGCCGTCAACCACGAGGCTGTTGTCCCGGACATCATCACCATGGCCAAGGGCATTGCCGGCGGCCTCCCCCTGTCCGCGATCACCGGCCGCGCAGACCTGCTCGACGCCGTCCACCCGGGCGGCCTCGGCGGCACCTACGGCGGCAACCCGGTTGCCTGCGCCGCAGCTCTTGCTGCCATCGGCACCATGGAGCAGCACGACCTCAACGCACGCGCCCGCCACATCGAGGAAATCGCACTCGGACGCTTGCGTGAACTCGCGGCTGATCCTTCCGCAGGCGCTGTCATCGGCGACGTCCGTGGACGCGGTGCCATGCTGGCGATCGAACTGGTCCAGGCCGGCTCCAAGGAACCGAACGCGGAACTGACCAAGGCTGTTGCCGCCGCGTGCCTCCAGGAAGGCGTCATCATCCTGACCTGTGGCACCTACGGCAACGTGATCCGACTGCTGCCGCCGCTGGTCATCAGCGACGAACTGCTCCTGGACGGCCTCGAGGTCCTGGCAGCGGCAATCAAGGCCAACGCTTAGCCACAACCTTCAGGTGGACATGCCCACCTCTAGGTGCAAGGGATGGACATAGTGCGACTATGTCCATCCCTTGCGTTTAACAATGAGCATGTCCACTGGATACCAATGAGCATGTCCATTGGTGCGGGGTAGCGCTGAGCACGTCCGCTGGACGCCGGTGAGCATGTCCATTGGTGCGGGGTAGCGCTGGGCATGTCCGCTGGACGCCGGTGAGCATGTCCATTGGTGCTGGGTAGCGCTGGGCATGTCCACTGGTGCTGGGTAGCGCTGAGCATGTCTGTGGCACCTACGGCAACGTGATCCGTCTGCTGCCGCCGCTGGTCATCAGCGACGAACTGCTCCTGGACGGCCTCGAGGTCCTGGCAGCGGCAATCAAGGCCAACGCTTAGCCACAACCTCCAGGTGGACATGCCCACCTCCAGGTGCAAGGGATGGACATAGTGCGACTATGTCCATCCCTTGCGTTTAACAATGAGCATGTCCACTGGGTAGCGCTGAGCATGTCCACTCGTGCTGGACGCCGCTGAGCATGTCCGGGGTTTTAGGCAGCGCTGAGCCGTGCGCTTTTCCTGATGACCGAGTTCTTGCGTGCCGTGCGCAGCATGTCAAGGGTCAGGAGCAGCAACGCCAGCCACACGATCCCGAAGCCGACCCAGCGGTCGGGGGTCATTGCCTCGTGGAAGACGGCAAGGGCCACGATGAACTGGAGTACCGGCGCGAAGTATTGCAGCAGGCCGATGGTGGTCATGGGCAGGCGGCGCGCGGAGGCACCGAAGAACAGGAGCGGCACGGCCGTGATGATGCCTGAAGCCGCCAATAGCCAGAAGTGCCCCGGGCCGTTGCTACCCAGAGTCCCGGCTCCCGTGAGGCCGAGGACAATCATGGTGGCGCCCGCGATCGGCGCGAGGACCACGGTCTCCACGGTGAGGCTCGTGATGGCATTGACCTTGGGCCCCACGCGCTTCTTCACGAAACCGTAAAGTCCAAAGCTGAACGCCAGGACCAGCGCGATCCACGGCAGCTTGCCATAGGAAACCGTCAAGACGCCGACGGCGATGAAGCCGATCCCGACGGCGGCCCACTGAAGCGGGCGGAGCTTTTCCTTCAGGACGAACACACCAAGGAGCACCGACACGAGCGGGTTGATGAAGTAGCCGAGCGAGGCTTCGACGGCATGTCCGGTGGTGACGCCGAAGGTGTAGGTCAGCCAGTTGATGGCGATCAGTCCGGCCGCTATGGCGAGTGGCCCCAGGACGGCCCGGTCCCGGAAGGCATTGCCGAGGAGGCGCCATGTCCGGGTGATGGTGATGAGAAGGGCGCAGAAAATAAGGGACCACACCACCCGGTTGGCGACGATTTCGACCGCACTGGCGGGTTGCAGCACCAGGAAGTAGAGCGGAAGCAGCCCCCACAGGCCGTACGCCCCGATGCCGAACACCACACCCGCCGTCGTCTCCTTCTTTGCCGTGGCAGCGGCGGCGGCTGCTGTAGCCGAAGCATTCGAAGCGCTGGAAGCGCTTGTGGCGGACTGGGCAGGTACGGTTTGCTCGGGCGTAGACACAAAGTCAACAACATCACATTTTGCGAAGGTATTCCTGACCGTACGGCCGGAAAGTTAGTGTGAGTTTCCTCGCCCGGTTGTGTCACCTCCCGCCACGTACTGACACTCCGGGCACAACTGAGAACTAGAATTGGAAACTGCGCGCCCCACCACGCGGGGCGGATTCCTGTCTCAGAAGGGTTCACGGTGTCCAACTCGGCCGAAACCACCTCAAAACGTCCATTGCGCGTCGCTATTGTCGGCGCAGGGCCGGCCGGCGTGTACGCCGCGGATATCCTGACCAAATCGAACGAGGTCAAGGACGGCGACGTCGAGGTCAGCATCGACCTTTTCGAGGCATACCCCGCACCGTACGGCCTGATCCGCTATGGCGTGGCGCCGGACCACCCCCGCATCAAGGGCATCGTCAACGCGCTTCACAAGGTCCTGGACCGCGGAGACATCCGCTTCCTCGGCAACGTGACCTACGGCCGCGACCTCACGCTGCACGACTTCCGCGCCTTCTACGACGCGGTGATCTTCTCCACGGGAGCCATCAAGGACGCGGACCTGAACATCCCCGGCATCGAGCTGGAAGGCTCCTTCGGCGGAGCCGACTTCGTCTCCTGGTATGACGGACACCCGGACGTGCCCCGCGAGTGGCCCTTGAATGCCAAGGAAGTGGCAGTCATCGGCAACGGCAACGTCGCGCTGGACGTGGCCCGCATGCTCTCCAAGCACGCAGATGACCTCCTGGTGACCGAAATCCCGGACAACGTCTATGCCGCCCTCAAAGCCTCCCCGGTCACGGACGTGCATGTCTTCGGACGGCGCGGCCCGGCCCAGATCAAGTTCACTCCGCTTGAACTGCGAGAGCTCTCGCACTCCAACGACGTGGACATTGTGCTGTACCCGGAAGATTTCGAGTTTGATGAAGCCTCGGACGAGGCCATCCGCAGCAACAACCAGATCAAGACCATGGTCAACACGCTGACCAACTGGCTCGTCGAGGAACATGCCGAAGCCGAGCAGCCCTCGTCCCGCCGCCTGCACCTGCATTTCCTGCACAGCCCGGTGGAGATCCTTTCCGAAGACGGTTCCGGGAAGGTCTCCAGCATCAAGTTCGAGCGCATGAAACTGGACGGCACAGGCAACGTCAAAGGTACCGGCGAGTTCGTGGACTATCCGGTCCAGGCCGTCTACCGCGCCATCGGCTACCACGGCTCCCCGCTGGACGAGCTTGAGTACGACGCCCGCCGCGGTGTCATTCCCAACGACGGCGGACGGGTACTGGACAGCGACGGCAAACCCGTTCCCGGCATCTATGCCACCGGCTGGATCAAGCGCGGACCCGTGGGCCTGATCGGGCACACCAAGGGCGACGCGCTGGAGACCATCGGTTGCCTCCTGGAGGACCGACTCACGCTGCCCCCGGCCGAAAACCCGGACCCGCAGGCCATCATCAACCTCCTTGAAGAGCGGGGGATCGAGTACACCACCTGGGAAGGCTGGAACAAGCTCGATGCGCACGAACTAGCCCTGGGCGCCGAATGGACCGCCGAAAACCCGGACGCCGGCATCGTACGCGAACGCATCAAGGTGGTTCCGCGCGAGGACATGATCGAGATCTCGCGCGGCTAGCGGCTCTCGGGTGCCGTTCGGTGCCGGAACCGTGGGTGCGGGCCGCACGCTGCGTTCCGGAACCTAGCCTTCGGCCCGCAGCCGCGAATTCGACCGGACGACCGTTACTCGCTGCCGCCCCATAGGCAAAGCCTCGGCTCGCAACTAGACTGGCCGGTACTGTGCTGCGTCCGGTTTTGGGAGTTCGATGAAGAATCCGATCCATCCGGCAGCTTCGGTCAATGATGTCGCCGAGCTGTTGCAGCGCCATGCCCGCGCTGGACATGAGCAAATCGATACGTGGCGCTTTGGGCTTCCCGATGCCACGGAGCTTCATGGTTTGCGTAGCCTGATCAAGGAATCCTGGCAGCGTTCCGCACAGCTCAAGGCGAACCCGGACCAGCCCGAAGCTCCCGTGGCTATGGACGTCGACGAGCTCGAAGAATACCGCCGCCAACACCCGCTGGCCATCATCATGCCGGTCATCCAGAAGCTCCTCATCCAGCCCAGCTATGAGAGCGGGCTGCTGGTGGCCGTGGGGGATGAGCTCGGCCGCCTGCTGTGGGTGGACGGAAATCCCGCGATGCGGCGCCGCGCCGAAGGCATGATGTTCGTGGCAGGCGCGGACTGGTCCGAAGCCGCTGTCGGGACGAGTGCGCCCGGCACGGCGCTCGCCTTGGGCCGCGGCATCCAGATTTCCGGCGCCGAACACTACAAACGCTCCGTCCACCCGTGGAGCTGCACCGCGGTGCCGTTCCATGACCCTGACTCCGGCGCGCTCCTCGGCGTCGTCGACATCACCGGCACGGAAGCCGCCGTCGCACCCCACACGCTTTCCCTCGTTGAAGCAACCGTGGCGGCAGCGCAAGCGCAATTGCGCGTGGAAAGGCTCCAGCTCGCGGCGACCAAGCACTCGGCGCCTGCCCGACGCCGGAACTTGCCTGCCGCCGCCGGCTCGCCCCGGCGAACCGGGCTGTACCGGAACAGCCTCCAGCTGCTGGGCCGCGACCAGGCCCTGTTGAGCATGGGAGGACGCAGCATTCCGCTTTCCGCGCGGCACAGCGAGATCCTGGCGTTGCTGGGAACCCGTCCCGAGGGGCTCAGTGCCGAGGAGCTCGCTCTTGCCTTGTATCCCGGCGACGGTTCGAGCGTCACCCTCCGGGCGGAAATGGTGCGCCTGCGCAAGGTCCTGCACGAACTCGATCCCGCGGCAGTTCCGGAATCCCGCCCCTACCGGCTCCCGATCGACCTCGGCCAGGACGCCGCCCAGGTCCTGTCCTGCCTGCAGAGGGGCGCCCACCGCATTGCCTTGGAGATCTACAAAGGCGCCGTCCTTCCGCATTCGGAAGCGCCCGGCATTGTGGAGCTCCGCGGGAAGGTCTCGGCACTCTTGCGCGAGGCGGTCCTCAACGACGGCAGTGCCGAGGCGTTGCTCAAGTATGCCGGGCTGCCTGAGGCGAAGAACGACGTCGACGTCCGGCTTGCCGCCCTTAAGCTCCTGCCGCCGCGCTCGCCCAAGCGGGCTTCCGTCGTCGCCGAGCTCGAACGCCTGGAAAGCGAACTGTCGGCTTGACGCGGGCCCCTCGTGTGGCACTCGGGAAATATGGGGTTTCGGCCCGTATCGTAGGACCGAGCCGAACGAAAGAAGCTTTCTCCGTGTTGAACAAACGCCTCGCCGTTGCCCTGACCGTTTCCGGACTCCTTGCCGGAGCCACAGCCTGCGGGGCACCCGCTCAGACTGCGCCGGCCCAGACTGCGCCGGCATCGGCAATGCCTTCGGCTTCGGCCACCACAGCTGCCGCAGCCGGCTGGGAACTCGATCCGGCCGCCGGCGCCCGGAGAATCAAGGCCGCGGGCTTGGATATCCTGACCGCCGAAGGCACCGCCGAGCATTATCACGCCCATCTGGACGTGCTTGTCGATGGCAAAGCCGTCACTGTCCCGGCCGAGATCGGTTTCAGTTTCGGGGCCAACGGGCAGCCCAACGGGATCTCGGCGCTTCACACCCACGACACCTCCGGTGTCATCCACATCGAAGCGCCTACTCCCGGCCTGAAGTACACGCTGGGCCAGGTCCTCAGCGAATGGGGAGTCCTGGACGGCAAAGATGCCACCGGAGCACCGCACGGCGGGACCGGCGGCTGGACCGCCTACGTCAACGGCGCAAAGCAGAGTGCGCCGGTGTCTGACGTGGTCCTCAAGGCCCACGACGAAGTAGTGCTCTCCTTTGGTGCCGCACCTTCGCCGGTTCCAAGCTCCTACGCTTTCCCCGCGGGCCTTTAGCTTCTGACCCCTGTAGGTGAGTACCGTCAGGACGTGATCTGAAACACAAGGTTGCAACCTGCTTGCAACCTTCCCGCTCCTACGCTGATGGCACAGCAAAGCCACCATCACGCGCAGCAAAGGAGCTACAGATGACTGTTTATGCACAGCCGGGTGCCGAGGGTTCGAAGGTCACCTTCAAGGACCGTTACGAGAACTGGATCGGCGGCGAGTGGGTTGCCCCGGTCAAGGGGCAGTACTTCGAAAACATCACCCCGGTGACCGGTAAGGCCTTCTGCGAGGTTGCGCGGGGCACGGCCGAGGACATCGAGCTGGCACTGGACGCCGCGCACAAAGTAGCACCGTCCTGGGGCAAGACCTCGGCCACGGAGCGCGCCGCGGTCCTGAACAAGATCGCGGACCGGATAGATGAAAACCTCGAACTGCTGGCCGTGGCCGAGAGTTGGGACAACGGCAAGCCCATCCGGGAAACCCTGAACGCGGACATCCCCCTCGCGGCGGACCACTTCCGCTACTTCGCCTCCGCGATCCGCGCCCAGGAAGGCCACTTGTCCCAACTGGACGAGGACACCACGGCTTACCACTTCCGTGAGCCGCTGGGCGTCGTGGGCCAGATCATCCCGTGGAACTTCCCGATCCTGATGGCCGTGTGGAAGCTGGCCCCGGCACTGGCCGCGGGCAACGCCGTCGTCCTCAAACCCGCCGAGCAGACCCCGTCCTCCATTCTGGTGCTGATGGAACTGATCAGTGACCTGCTGCCCGCCGGCGTGGTCAACGTCGTCAACGGTTTCGGCGTCGAGGCCGGCAAGCCCCTGGCCTCCAGCCCCCGGATCCGCAAGATCGCCTTCACCGGCGAGACCACCACGGGCCGGCTGATCAGCCAGTACGCGTCCCAGAACCTGATCCCGGTGACCCTTGAGCTGGGCGGCAAGAGCCCGAACATCTTCTTCGATGACGTCGCCGCGCAGAACGACGCGTTCTACGACAAGGCCCAGGAAGGCTTCACGCTCTTCGCCTTCAACCAGGGCGAAGTCTGCACCTGCCCCTCCCGCGCACTGGTCCAGGAAGGGATCTACGACTCCTTCATGGCCGACGCTGTGGCCCGCACCAACAAGATCATCCAGGGCAACCCGCTGGACACGGACACCCAGCTCGGTGCCCAGGCCTCCAACGACCAGCTCGAGAAGATCCTTTCCTACATCGACATCGGAAAGCAGGAAGGCGCCAAGGTCCTCACCGGCGGCGCCCGCGCACAGCTCGACGGCGACCTGGCCGGCGGCTACTACGTCCAGCCGACCATCTTCGAAGGCCACAACCGGATGCGGATCTTCCAGGAGGAGATCTTCGGCCCGGTGGTGTCCGTGACGAAGTTCAGCGACTACAACGACGCCATCGGCATCGCCAACGACACCCTCTACGGACTCGGCGCCGGTGTCTGGTCCCGCAACGGCAACGTCGCCTACCGGGCGGGCCGGGAAATCCAGGCCGGCCGCGTCTGGGTCAACAACTACCACGCCTACCCGGCCGGCGCCGCGTTCGGCGGGTACAAGTCCTCCGGCATTGGTCGTGAGAACCACGCGATGATGCTGGACCACTACCAGCAGACCAAGAACCTCCTGGTCAGTTTCAACGAGAACAAGCTCGGCTTCTTCTAAGCCGCACTTGACCGTGCGGGGAGGGGTCAACATAGATCCCTCCCCGCCGAACCACGCCTGGCCACCCCTCAGGAAAGCAGCAGCTCCCCTCGAAAAACGCTTAAACGACGCAAGGATTTCGCCAATGACGACGACAATGCAAATGAAGCACGCCAAGATCGACGGCCGCGTAGTGCTGAGGTTCTAATGTCCCACGACAGGCTTGACGCCGCGGTGACGCTGCCCGGAGAAGACTTTTCCCGGGTGGCGCTCACCGCCGTTTCCATCGAACTGCTCCGGAAGCTGTGGGAGCAACATGGTCCCCTCGTGTTCCACCAGTCAGGTGGTTGCTGCGACGGTTCCTCACCCATGTGTTACCCCGCCGGCGAATTCATTACCGGTGATTCGGACGTTTTGCTTGGGCTTTTCGACATCGGCGGGCCCGAACGGCCGCAACCTTTGGAGTTCTGGATGTCCCGAGAGCAGTTCAATTACTGGTCCCACACGCATCTGACGGTGGATGTCGTGGATGGTCGCGGCAGCGGCTTCTCCGTGGAATCGCCGGAGGGGAAACGCTTCCTTATCCGTTCGACGTTGATGGACTGGAATGTCCCCAAGCTCTGAAGATACACCGTCCTCGCGTCTCACAATTTGGGACAAATGTGGGGGTCCATTGGCTGGACACTACTCTTGATGAGTCTGTTTCCAGCACCCCATCAAGATTGTGGACTCTTCTATGAACCTCTTCCGGACCAAATCGATCGAGCAGTCCATTGCGGACGCCGATGAGCCCGGACGCAAGCTCAAGCGTTCCCTCAGCACCTGGGATCTGATGATCATGGGCGTTGCCGTGGCCGTCGGCGCCGGGATCTTCTCTGTCGGCGCCAAGGCCGCTGCGAACTTTGCCGGACCCGCCGTGACGATCTCCTTCGCCGTCGCAGCCGTCACCTGTGCCTTGGCCATCATGTGCTACGCCGAATTCGCTACTGCGATCCCGGTCGCCGGGTCCGCCTACGTCTTCACCTACGCCACCATGGGCGAAGTCCTCGCCTGGATCATTGGCTGGAACCTAATCCTCGAACTGTTTACGGCTGCTGCCGTGATCGCCAAGTACTGGGGAATCTACTTGAGCAAAGTGTTCGCTCTCATGGGTGTGGATATGCCCCCGGCCTTGAACATCGGCGGGGTGGATCTCTATTGGGGCGCTTTCCTGATTGTTGCCATCTTCACGGTGCTCCTGGTGCTCGGCACCAAGCTCTCCGCGCGCGTAGGCAACGTCTTCACGCTGATCAAGATCGCCGTGGTGTTGTTCGTGATTGTTGTCGGCTTCACCTACGTGAAATTCTCCAATTACGCGCCCTTTGTCCCGGCGTCGCAGCCTACCGGAGGAAGCGACGGCGCGGATGTCATGAAGCAGTCCTTCTTCGGCTTCCTCACTGGGGCGGTTCCGGCCCAGTACGGAACGCTGGGCATCTTTGCCGGCGCAGCCTTGGTGTTCTTTGCGTTCATTGGCTTCGATGTGGTTGCGACCTCCGCGGAAGAGGTCAAGAACCCGCAGAAGACGTTGCCCCGTGGCATCTTCGGCGGACTGGCGCTGGTGACGTTGCTCTACATCCTGGTCTCCCTGGCCCTGACCGGCATGGTGTCCTACACGCAGCTGGCCGAAGCGAAGAACCCCACCCTCACCACGGCCTTCGAGGCGGTTGGAAACACCGACGCGGCCAAGGTCATTGCCTTTGGCTCCCTGATTGGTTTGACCACCGTCATCATGGTGCTGCTCATGGGCCTCGCCCGCGTGGTCCTCGCCATGAGCCGCGACGGCCTGCTTCCCCGCGCGCTGTCCAAGACCAGCGCCAAGCGTTCGACGCCGGTCCGGCTCCAGATCATCTGTGGCGCTGCCGTGGCAATCGTCGCGGGTCTGACCAACGTGGATCTCCTCGAAGAAATGATCAACATCGGTACCCTCTCGGCCTTTGTGATGGTGAGCCTGGGCATCCTGGTCCTGCGTAAGAAGCGACCGGGCCTGAAGCCGGCTTTCCGGGTTCCGTTCGGCAAGGTGCTTCCCGTGGTCTCGGCCGTCCTGTGCGTCTACCTGATGACAAACCTGGCCGTGGAGACCTGGATCTTCTTCGCCATCTGGCTGGCAATCGGACTGGCCATCTACTTTGCTTACGGGCAGCGCCACTCCCGCCTGAACGAGAAGTTCGCTTCGGCGAAGGCCGCTGTGTCCGGGGCGGCATCTGCTTTCGGCAGGAATGGCGATTCAAGCGACTCCCGCGATTCCAGCGACTCCAGCGATTCCGGCGGATCCGGCGACGACGAGGACAGCCTCAGTAAGGTCTGACCCGGGGACGGATTCACTGCTCAGGCCGGACTCACGGCCCCCTCGAGCTTACGACACATGTTCCATGGCTCGAGGGGGTGGCCGTCGGATTCCAAGCGATCCGGTTCCTAGGCATAGGGCCGCTCAAACCCTTTCGACCTCAAACCCTTTCGACCTCAACGCTTTCGACCCAATGACTACGGGCGGCTACGCGCGACTACGGGGCCGCGTGCTCGTTGACCCACTCCACGAGCGGGCGCAATACCTCCCAACGCTTGGCGATTTCTTCCTTGGCTGAGGGCTGGGACATCCATTCCGGTTCGCCCAAGGTCACCCCGGCAGACAACGATTTGTGCTTCAAGAGCTCGGCGCGTGGATGGTCTTTGTCGAAACCACGCGGCACGGTCTTGAGCTTCTCGCCTTCCACCGCGAAACCGGCCGCGGCGATGGAATCGACGATCTTCTGGAGTTCCTCCCCGCTGGCCGGCGAATCCGTGGCGGCGCGGAACCGGGCAATCTGCTCCGGGGTGCGGGAGTGGCATCCGCCGCCGACCAACAGGCCGTCTGCGCTGAGCTGGAGGTAGTAGCCCACGCCCTCCTTGTCCGCCGCAAACGCTCCCTGTGCCGTCTTGTAAGGGGACTTGTCCTGGGAGAAGCGGATATCCCGGTTCGGACGGAAAACCTTGCCCGGCCCGAAACGTGGCTCAAGCTCCTCCAGCAACAGCGTCAATGGCTCCTTCACGGCGGAGTCGTAGATGTCTTTGTGCGCCAGCCACCATTCGCGGTTGTTGTTCTCTTCAAGTTCGGCATAGAAGGCGATGGCCGCTGCGGGGATCCCGGTAAATGTGCTCATGTAAGGATCCTATGGATCACAATGCCGAGCTAGCCAGAGTCATTGTCGGCTATGTGGAAAACCCTGGCGGAAAGCCCCGGTGGAAAAACCGTCACGGAAAACCCGCCCCCAAGCCCCGGTTCGACGTGCCCTGCGGCGTGAATTAAGAAAGCAACCCCGCCGCGGAGGATCCGCAGCGGGGTTGCTTCGTTTATCGACGTTGTTACAGCTTGTTGGCTGCCTCTGCAGCCGACTCGCCTTGGCCTGCGCCGAGGTTGGCGCGCAGCTTGGCGCCGAGTTCGGCATCGACGTTGGTCCAGTACTGGATGGCGCGTTCCTTGATGCCGGGGCTCTTGACGCCGCCCACAGCGCCCGTGATGGTTTCCAGCAGGCGGGCCTTGGCGCCGTCGTCGTAAACCTCGCGGTACAGCGCGCCGGCCTGGCCGAAGTCGCTGTCCTCGGCGTGCAGGGAGTGTGCGGAGAGCGTCAGCTCGCCGTCGTTCTCCCAGCCGCCGGCCGGGTTCTGCGGCTCAACAGCGGCCGGGCCACCCACGGAGTTCGGTGCGTAGACCGGAACCGAAGGAGCATTGAACAGGTAACGTCCTGCGCCGTCCTGGCTGTAGTTGTTGACCTGGTTCTTCGGCTGGTTCACCGGGATCTGGGCGTGGTTGGTGCCCACGCGGTAGCGGTGTGCGTCAGCGTAGGAGAAGATGCGGGCCTGCAGCATCTTGTCCGGGGAGGCAGCGATACCCGGAACGAAGTTCGAGGGCGCGAAGGTGGCCTGCTCGATCTGCGCGAAGTAGTTCTCCGGGTTCTTGTTGAGCTCCATGGTGCCCACGTGGATCAGCGGGTAGTCCCCGTGCGGCCACACCTTGGTGAGGTCGAACGGGTTGAAGCGGTACGTCTTGGCGTCCTCGTAGGGCATGACCTGGACGTGCAGTTCCCAGGACGGGAAGTTGCCGGCGGCGATGTTTTCCTGGAGGTCGCGGATGTAGAAGTCCGCGTCCGAGCCGGCCAGCTCAGCTGCTTGGTCGCCCGTGATGGTCTTGACGCCCTGGTTGGACTTGAAGTGGTACTTGACCCAGAAGCGCTCGCCCTCGGCGTTGATCCACTGGTAGGTGTGCGAGCCGTAGCCCTGCATTTCACGCCAGGAAGCCGGCAGGCCACGGTCGCCCATGAGCCAGGTGACCTGGTGTGCGGACTCGGGGGACAGGGTCCAGAAGTCCCACTGCATGTCGGCGTCGCGCAGGTGGGTGCCCGGGAGGCGCTTCTGGGAGTGGATGAAGTCCGGGAACTTGATGCCGTCGCGGATAAAGAACACCGGGGTGTTGTTGCCCACGAGGTCGTAGTTGCCCTCGGACGTGTAGAACTTGACGGCGAAGCCGCGGGGGTCGCGCCAGGTGTCCGGGGAGCCGTTCTCGCCTGCAACGGAGGAGAAACGGATGAGCATGTCCGTCTCGACGCCCGGCTGGAACAGGGCTGCCTTGGTGTACTGGGAAACGTCCGAGGAAGTCTTGAAGGTACCGAAAGCGCCGCCACCCTTGGCGTGGACAACACGCTCCGGGACGCGCTCGCGGTTGAACTGTGCGAGCTTTTCCACCAGGTAGTGGTCGGTCAGGATGATGGCACCATCGGCGCCAACGGACTTGGAATGCGCGTCGGAAGTGACAGGCGCTCCCGACTGGGTGGTCGAGAGGGGCACAGAAATGTTCGCGGTCATCGTTCTCCTATTTCGTGGGTTACTTGCGTTTGAGTAGGAAGCTGTTGTTTGGCCTGGCAGTCCTGGCAGATGCCTTGGTACAGGACGTCTGCGATCTGGATGGTCATGGGTTTGGAATGCTCATCCCAGTGCGGGGTGAGGCAGGGTGCATGGCCCACGGCGCAATCGACGTCCTCCACGCGGCCGCAACTGATGCAGACGGCGTGGTGGTGATTGTCGCCCACCCGGGTCTCGTACAGGGCGGGAGAGTGGGGTGGCTCGAAGCGTCGCAGCATCTGCAGGTCCGTGAGGTCGCTCAGCACCACATAAACAGACTGCGCTGTCAGTTCGGGAAGATCCTTGCGCGCGGCCGCCAGAATGCCTTCGGCCGGGGAGTGTGGATTGTGCTGAACGGCAGCAAGAACCGCAAGACGCTGCTTGGTCACGCGGCGTCCGTGGGAATGCAGGGCGGAAGCCCACGCTTCCTGGTCTGCCGTGTGATCTGCCATACGCCCATTGAAGCACTTATTATGAGTACTTCACAATAAGGGGAGGCTAACTTTGGATGAACCCGCCCGACGGCGGCCCGGACTTGGGCGCCCGACGGCGGCCCGGACTTGGGCGCCCGACGGCGGCCCGGACTTGGGCGCCCGACGGCGGCCCGCGGCGCTCCGGGAGGGCGGACGCATTGGTGGGTAGGGTTGGACGGTGGCGAAACTCCTGGCTGACATGACCCCGCTTCGCGAAAGCCCCGCATTCCGCCGCCTATGGCTGGGGTCCTCGGTGTCGATGGTCGGATCCCAGCTGACCCTGGTTGCCGTGAGCCTTGAGGTCTACAGCATCACCCAACAAAGCCTTTACGTGGGCCTGCTCAGCATCTTTGCCTTGGTTCCGCTGGTGATCGCGGGTTTGTTCGGCGGTGCGCTTTCGGATGCCTATGACCGGCGGAAAGTCGCCATTGTTGCGTCCCTCGTTTTGTGGGGCTGCAGCGTGGCCCTGGCACTCCAAGCGTGGTTCCAGCTGAACAATGTCTGGATCCTGTTCGTCCTCGTCGCGATCCAGAGCGGCGCGCAGGGCATCAACGGGCCGGCACGCAGCGCCATCATTCCCTTGCTGGTCCGGAAGGAGCTGCTGCCCGCCGCCAACGCGCTGAGCATGCTCAACATGGGCATTTCCATGACGGCCGGCCCCCTGCTGGCCGGTGTGCTGGTTGCGTCGAGCGGTTTTGGCTGAACCTACACGATCGATGCCCTGAGCTTCGCGTTCGCGCTGTGGAGCCTTTTCAAGCTCCCGGCTCTTCCCGCGGCCAAGAACGCGTCGGCACCCGGCCTGCGTTCCGTCGTCGAGGGCTTCCGTTTCCTGGGCACCCGGCCCAACCTCCGCATGACCTTCATCATCGACCTCATTGCGATGATCTGCGCCCAGCCGCGCGCCCTCATGCCCGCGATCGGAGCCACGATGATCGGGGGTGGCGATACCACCGTGGGTGTGCTGCTCGCCTCCGTGGCTGTCGGCGCCTTCCTTGCGGGGCTGTTCTCCGGACCACTGGGAAGGGTGCGGCGCCAGGGGAGTGCGGTGGTATGGTCCGTGGCCGGATGGGGCTTCTCGATCGCAGCTTTCGGCCTGGTCGTGGTCCTGGCCGGGGATGCGGGGCGCGGCGGGGTGACGCTCTGGATTATTCCGGCGGCCCTGTGTTGTGCACTGGCAGGGATCTCGGACTCCGTCAGTGCGGTCTTCCGCACCACCATCCTGCAATCGGCCACTCCGGACCACATGCGGGGAAGGTTGCAAGGCGTGTTCATCGTGGTGGTTTCCGGTGGTCCGAGAGTGGGAGACATGCTCGCCGGTGGGGTCACCAAAGTTCTCAGCGAAGGCTGGGTGCTGCTCCTCGGCGGCGTGCTGTGCGCAGTGCTGGCGTGGCTCGTGGCGCGCGGGCAGCGGGGTTTCCTCAGGTACGATTCCCTCCACCCGGTGCCCTAGGCCGCCGCAGCATTCGGTATCCCTACGCTGGAACGTCCGGGCCGCCGTCGGCGTTAATCGGATCAGAACCAGCATGCAATGCAAGTCAAAAGCCGTACTGCAAGAAAGTAATGAAGTGCATAATCATCACAATGGCCTGAAGACCGCAGCGCTATTCGGTGTGCTCTGGGCGGTGCTGCTGGGACTCGGAGCCGTGATCGGCGTGGGCACCCGCAGTGCGTCGCCCATCTGGATCATGGCACTGATCGGCGTCGCGACAACTGCTTATGGATATTGGAACAGCGACAAGATCGCCATCCGCTCCATGGCCGCGTACCCGGTTTCGGAAGCGCAGGCTCCGCAGCTGTACCAGATCGTCCGGGAACTCTCGGTGCGGGCGAACCAACCCATGCCGCGGATCTACATTTCTCCGACGATGACCCCCAATGCCTTCGCCACGGGACGCAATCCGAAGAACGCCGCCGTGTGCTGCACCGCGGGTATCCTGAACTTGCTCGATGCGCGCGAGCTCCGCGGCGTCCTCGGGCATGAACTCATGCACGTCTACAACCGCGACATCCTCACCTCGTCCATCGCGGCCGCCGTCGCCGGCGTCATTACCTCGGTGGGCCAGATGCTGCTGTTCTTCGGCGGTGGGGACCGGCGGAACGCCAACCCCATTGCCATGATCGCCATGGCGCTCCTCGCGCCGTTTGCCGCCTCTCTGATCCAGCTCGCCATTTCCCGCACGAGGGAGTACGACGCCGACCACGACGGCGCGGAGCTCACCGGGGATCCGCTGGCGCTCGCCTCAGCCCTCCGCAGGATCGAAGCGGGCGTGAAGCAGGTGCCGCTGCCCCAGGATCAGCGCCTCGTGAATACTTCACACCTCATGATTGCCAACCCGTTCCGCGGCGGGGCCATGACCAAGCTGTTCGCCACCCACCCGCCCATGCGTGAGCGCATCGAGCGGCTCGAACGCATGGCTGGCCGGCCGCTCTCCTAGCCCGCGGTCCCTAGATGCGCGAACAGGCAGTTAATGCCCTGAAACTCCGATTTTGCGGGCAATAGCTGCCAGCTCGCGGCTGCGCGACGACGGGCGGCTTCGTGCGAACAAGCCCTCACCAATGAAGCCGCCCGCCTTGATGCCCGGAGGCACCGCGAACAGGCCCGATCCCGTGTGCTTGAGGTACTCCAGGGCCAGTTTGTCGCTCTTTGCCATGGCCATCTGCATCGGTACGTAGTGCGTTCGCGGGTCCTTGACGAAGGCGATGAAGAACAGGCCTGCGTCGAGGTGGCCGAGTCCGTCCGAGCCGTCGGTGTAGTTGTATCCGCGGCGAAGCATCTTGACGCCGTTGTTCTGGTCCGCGTGGGCGAGGCCGACGTGGGAATCGATCGGAATCAGTGGCTCGCCGTCGCGGCCCTTGATCCCGAAGTCCGGCGCCGTGAATTCTTCCCCTCCGGACAATGGCGCTCCGTCACCTTTCGTGCGGCCGATCAGTCCTTCCTGTTCCCGCAGTGAAGTTCGGTCCCAGATTTCGATATGCATCCTGATCCGCCGGGAGACGAGGTAGCTGCCTCCCTCCATCCACGCTTCACCCGGGCGGGCTCCGGCGGTGGCCCAGACGTGCTGGTCCAGGAGCGCCGCTTCTTCCGCCTTCAAGTTGGCCGTGCCGTCCTTGAAGCCGAAAAGGTTGCGTGGGGTAGTTTGGGCCCGCGACGTGGAGGAGGTCCGGCCGAAGCCCAGCTGGGACCAGCGGACCCTCACTTTGCCGAAGCCGATGCGTGCGAGGTTCCGGATCGCGTGCACGGCGACTTGGGGATCGTCGGCGCAGGCCTGGACCACAAGGTCACCCCCGGTGCGCGCAGCCTCGAGGGCGTCGCCGGGAAAACGCGGCAAGTCGATCAGGGCGTCGGGCCTGCGGCCGTCCAGGCCGAAGCGGGGCTTGCCGTCCTTTTCGAAGAGCCCCGGCCCAAAGCCGAACGTCAACGTCAGCTTGCCTGGCGCCAGATCGAGGGCTTCTCCGGTGTCCTCCGGCGGGGCATCGTAGGGACCGTCGACGGCGCCATCCGCGCCCGTTGCGCGGCCTGCTGTCATGGCTTCCGCCGCAGCAGTCCAGTCTTTCAGGAGCTGGATGAGTGCGGCGCGGTCCTCAATAGTGACGTCGAAGGCAGCCATGTGGAGGCGGTCCTGGGCGGGAGTGATGATACCGGCTTGGCGTTCGCCGTAGAAAGGGACCACATTGCTTGCCACGCTGGCCGGGGCGGCCACGGCTGCTACGGCATCATGGCTCAAGAACCCGGCGGCAAGGCCCGCCACGGCACCGGCGCCGCCTACGCCGGCAAGGCAGAACAGTCCGCGACGGGACAGGCCGCGCTCGCCGCCGTCGGGCGCGACCGCGGGCTCGTGGTTGAAAGGGCAGCCGCTCACAGGACCACAGCTGAGGTGAGCTTGGACAATGGTTCTCCCAAGGCGTCGACCAGCGCAGCGAGCTGCTCGACCTCGGCGGGGCTGAGCTCGTTGTAGTACGCGAAACCGTCACCCTTGGCGTGCTTCTTGAGCTCGGCCTGCAAGGCAGCGAACTTCTCGTCGAGGCCCGTCGCCAGGCCGGGATCCTTCTGCGCGAGCGCGGGCTTGAGGTTTTCGAAGGCGATCCGGGCACCGTCGACGTTGGCTTGGAAATCCCAGAGGTCCGTGTGGGACCAGATTTCTTCCTCGCCGGTGACCTTGCCGCGCGCGACTTCGTCCAGGAGTTCCTTGGCCCCGTTGCCGAGCTTGTCCGCGGAGAGCACTACAGTCCGGGTGCGCTTGCCGAGCTCCTCGGTATCGGAGACGAGCTGCGTGGCGATTTTGGCCCGCTCGGCGGCGGTCAGCGCCGTGTAGCCTGCGGGCGGGAACAGGTCCTTCTCCGCGCGATGCCAGCCGGTCCATTCCTGGCCGGGCCCAAGATCGGCTTCGCGTGCATCGAGCTTGGGGTCGAGGTCGCCGAAGGATTCCGCGACGGGTTCGATCCGCTCCCAGTGCATGCGGGTCGCGGCGTAGAGTTCGCGGGCCTTGGTTGCGTCGCCAGCAGAGTAGGCATCGGCGAAGGCCTTGGTGCCGGTGACGAGCTGCTCGGTCTGGTCTTTGACGTACGCGGTGTATTGCTGGACGCCGGTGTCCACAAGCTTCTGGAAATCGGCAGCGACGCCGGTCTTGTTTCCGGAATCCGTGACTTCAAAGGCCGCACGGATTCCGTCGCCCTGCATACCTGGCTTGCACGCCGTGGTGTACTTTCCCGCGGGAGCCGTGACTACCAGGTTGCGGGTCAGGCCGGGACCGATGTTCTCTACTTCGCCGACGATCCGTAAGCCGTCTTCGGCGAGGAGGTAGAACTCGGTGATTTCCGTGCCTTCGTTCTTGACCGCGAAGCTCAGGTTTCCGCTCGGGACGCGTCCGGTGGAGACGTTGCACTCGGTTTTGGTGCTGGTGACCTGGATCGGTCCGGCGGAGGCGCTGGAGCCGGGCGTCTTTGTGTTGGCCGTGCAGCCCGCGAGTACCAGGGGAACGGCGGCGGCCGCGGCAACGAGGGCAAGGGACTTCCGCCGGCGCGAGGCGATTTTGGGCAGCGCGATTTTGGGCAGGGGAGTGCCAGGCATGGGGTTTCCTTCAGTTGTGGAGTGCGGGAAGCGTTTAGGCGGCCTGGGAAGCGGCCGGGGAGGTGGCGGCGTTGCCGGAAGATTTCGCTGGAGCGGAACCGTTGGCCCGAATGTAGAAGTAGAGCACCGGGATCACGTACAGCAACCAAGCGCCGGCTTCGAGCCAGGTGGTTGCCGGGGAGAGGTTGAGGGTGCCCTTCAGCAGGGTGCCGTACCAGGACGACGGCGGGATGGCCGCCGAGACGTTGAACGCGAGGTTGTGGAGCCCGGGCAGGATTCCGGCTTCCTGGAGGTCGTGGATGCCGTAAGCCAGCACGCCGCCCGCGATGACGATGAGGCCGACGCCGGTCCACGTGAAGAACCGCGAGAGATTGACCTTGAGTACTCCGCGGTGCAGCAGGTATCCGAGCCCGGCGGCAACGGCCAGCCCGAGCAGCGCGCCGAGCAGCGGCTGCGACGATTCGCCGGCGGCCTGGGCGGCAGCCCAAAGGAACAGTGCCGTCTCGAGTCCTTCTCGGCCCACCGCGAGTGCCGCCACGACCACGAGGCCCCACGCGGCGCCGTCGGCCATTTTGTCCACCTGGGACTTCAGCTCGCCGCCGAGGCTGCGGGCAGTGCGCGCCATCCAGAAGACCATCCAGGTGACGAGCGCGACGGCGAGAATGGACAGTCCGCCCCCGATCGCCTCTTGCGCCTCGAAAGTCAGTCCCTGGGGACCGAAGGTGAGCAAGGCACCGAAGGCGATGGATACGGCCACGGCGATGCCGACTCCGGCCCAAAGCCGGGGGAGCAGCGAGCGCCGTCCGGTCTTGACCAGGTAGGCCATAAGAAGGACCACCACGAGGGTGGCTTCAAGGCCCTCGCGCAGGCCGATCAGGAAGTTCGCGGTCATGTGGAATCTTTCGTTAGGGGAGCCACACTTAGGCTCGCCTAAGGAAGTACAGTACCGGTTTGATCGGATTACGCAAATGAAACGTGTCGTAATTGGCGGAAATTACGCGCGGGTGCTTGTCACGCGCTGCAGTCTTTTGGCCTTCGCGAATCGGTGAAGTCGCGGAATCCCGGGGTCTTCGCCAGACTTCGACTCCAAAAAGTTGCCCGGCGTGACGCGCCTCACCGCATTAACGACGACGGCGCGTTGCCCGCTCAGGGGGCAACGCGCCGTCGTCGTACTTCTGTATGGCGGCCTGGGCCGCAGCGAAGCTTTAGCTGCGGAAGTTCACGAACTGGAGATCGGCCTCTTCGAACTTCTTCAGGATGTTCATGGTTTCCTGCAGGTCATCGCGCGACTTCGAGGTGACGCGGAGCTCGTCGCCCTGGATCTGGGACTTGACGGACTTCGGGGCTTCGTCGCGAATGATCTTGTTGATCTTCTTCGCGATGTCCTGGGCAATGCCCTCCTTGATGGAGCATTCCAGGCGGAATTCCTTGCCGGAGGGGTAAGGCTCGCCCTGGTCGAGGGACTTCAGGGAGATGCCGCGCTTGATGAGCTTTGACTGGAACACGTCCAGGACGGCAAGAACGCGGTCCTCGGAATTGGCTTTCAAGAGGATCTTTTCGCCGCTGAAGTCGATCTCGGCGCCGACGCCCTTGAAGTCGTATCGCTGTGCAATTTCCTTCTGGGACTGGTGGAGCGCGTTGGCGACTTCCTGCTTGTCTACCTTGCTGACGACGTCGAATGTGGATTCGCCTGCCATGACTCTCCTTTGATTGGTGCGTTGCGTTTGATTGGTGCGTTGCGGCCCGGAAACGGGCGGCTTTGTCTGCCAACCAGCCTAATACGGAAGCGCCCGGCGTGTGCTGGGCGTTCACAGTTCGCTCACAGCACACGCATGGCCGGAACTGAGACAGCCCGGACAGAGTTGTATCAGTTTGAAGACCCCATCCTGAAAGGGAGCACTATGAGCAACCAGGCCGTCCGATACGTCACCAAGTCAGCTGCTGCCGCGGCCGGTTCCATCGGAGTCGCTGCCGCCACCGCCGCAAGCGCGGTTGCAGCCGCAGCGCTCGCGGCGTCCGTGGTCTTGAGCCCGGTCCCTGACGCGGCATCGCGGATGGATGGCGTCCACGCGGACTTGTTGCGGGCCGTGCAGCTCAACCAGATCACCTTGGAGCAGGCGGCCAGTTTCGAGGCTAAGCTGGCCGGCCGGATACTCGGAGACGCCTGAGATTTCCGCTAATTTTGGGGCCTTGAGGCCTCGATTCGATTCTTCGGCGGAAGTTCTGTAAGGTTGTCTTGCTCGCGCTTACCGGATCGGAAACGAAACGATGATCGGGAGTGACTTCTTTTGAAGTTCGGCAGATTACCCGAGCGGCCAAAGGGGGCTGACTGTAAATCAGCTGGCAACGCCTACGGGGGTTCGAATCCCTCATCTGCCACAAAATTAAATCCCCGGAACCATTGGTTCCGGGGATTTTTTTTGTGTGTCCGGCTCCCGGTTTGACGCGGAAAATGTTCCGCGTCGCGCAAGCGGACCGGCGACACGCCCCCGCCGCTTTTAGCTCGCGCTGCCCGGCTCCAGCCAGTACCCGTCCTGGTGGTGCACGAGTTGCCGGCCCAGGCCTCCGGACAACTGGATCCAGAGCGTACTGCGGTCCTCGGTCATGCCGTCCAAGGTGCCGATGATCCTGTTGCCGCGGGTGTCCTGCAACACCAACTCCTGGTGGGGCGGCAGTTCAGGCCACACCTCTGCGTGTGCCCTGATGGTTTGGGTGGTGCTCACGGGATCTCCTTGGTGCCTTCTGCAATTTGTTTTCAGACATTCTTCCCGTGGCATGTGAACCGGCGGTAAACGACATGCCATGCAGCGACACACAAGACAAGGCTGTCTTGCCATGTTACTGCGGAGTAACATGGCGCATATGCATTTGCTTCTCCGAACCCTCTTGATCTTGTTCACTTCGTCCAGGCGGAGCCGGCTCAGCGTTTGGGGCACATCCTCGCTGCCCATGCGTGTGCTGCCCACGGACATCGACATTGCGATGCATGTCAACAACGGCATGTATTTCTCGCTCATGGATCTCGGACGCTTCGACCTCATGGTGCGCGCAGGGATCTGGCAAAAGATGCGCCGCCGCCGCTGGAGCCCGGTTGCTGCGGGGGAGACAATCGCCTTCCGGAAGTCCTTGCAGCTTTGGCAGCAATACACCATCGAGTCCAAGATCATCGGGCTCGATTCCAAGGCGATCTACTTTGAGCAACGCATGGTGGTCGACGGCGAGATCTACGCCCGCGCGCACATTGCCACCCGGCTTGTCGCCAAGGGCCGGCCCGTCAGCCAGGAAGAAATCCTGGCCGAGTTCGGCGAGCCTCCCGCAGACCTCGAGTTTCCCGAATGGATCCACGAGTGGCGCGAGAACAACGCGCTCCCCGGCGCGCGCAAAACCGCCCCGCATTTCTGGCACTAGCATCTCTGGCACTAGCATCTCTGGCACTTACGCCTCAGGGCGCTGGTCCCGCCGGGCACTTGGGGCCCGGCGCCCGCAAGCGTCGCTACGCCCCGACGTCGCGCCTTTGCAGCGCAGCCGCGCTCAGCAGCACCAGTCCTGCCGAGATTCCCCAGAGCCAGCCGGCTGCGGCCCAATCCGCCCCATTGGTCACCGGTGAGTTGCCGTAGGCCCAGTGATACGGGGAGAGATTGAGCAGCCAGTTAAGGTCCGGGCTTTGCCTGCCCACGGCATTGAACACGTAACCCAGCACCCCGATGGCTGCCCCCACCGCGAGCCCGTATGCTTTCCGCCCTGTCAGTGCGCCGGCGAACAGCGCCCCTGTGCCGCTAAGGAGTGCGAGCCCGGCAAACATGACCGTGGCGCCGAACAGGTTTTGCGGGTTGATCTTCAGTTGCGCCGATTCATTGAGCGAGAGGATCAGCACGAGGACCAGGAAAGCGAGCAGGACCACGCGCAAGGCGATAGCCAGCGCCCGCTCAAACGCGACTTGGATCCTGGTCACGCCGTGGGCGAGCGTGAGTTCCAATTGTCCGGACTCCTCGTCGCCCGCTATTGCCGCAGCGCCCCAGGATACGGTGGCAATCGTCATGAGGAGGAAGCCGATGAGCCCGAACACGGTGGCTTGGGTGTACCCGGTGCCTGTGGCGATCTGGTCGTAATTCAAGGCCTTGGTCATTTCCGGTGGCAGGGCATTGATCATGCCCTGCATTTGCGAGCTGCCGCCGATCGAAGGGAAGAGTGGAAGGTAGAGGGCGATGGCGGCCGCCAACCCGGCCGCCCAGCCGAGGGAGGAACGCCAGGGATCCAGGAATGCGCGCCTGAAGAGAGGTAGTTTCCTATTCATTGCCGGCCCCTTTCATTGCCTTCAGCGGCTTGCGGCCGGTGCCGTTGCGCTTGCCGTTGCCCGTCATCCCGTAGAGCTTGAGCACCGATTCCTCCAGGTCCGGCTCTTCCAGCACCAGGTCCTTCAGTTCAAGCGTGGACAGTGCCTGTACCAACGGTTGGATGCCGCCTTCCAGAACTGCGGAGACCTCCACGCCATCGGCCACTTTGAGCACCTCAAGCGCCCCGACGCCGAATACCCGGCCCAGCAGCGCACCGGCGTCGTCCGCCGTGATGCCGCTGGCGGTGAGCCGCAAATGCCGGAGGGCGGTCTCGCGGAGGGCATCCACGGTGGCGACCGTGACGATCTTGCCGTCCCGCAGGATCGCGACCTCGTCCGCGGCCTGTTGGACTTCGCTGAGGACATGCGAACTCAGGAAGATGGTTTGTCCGTTGTCGCGGGCTTCCCGCACCATGGCCAGGAACTCCTGTTGGACCAAGGGATCCAGCCCGCTGGTAGGTTCGTCCAGAACGAGGAGCTCGGGGCTGTGCATGAATGCCTGGACCAGCCCGAGCTTCTGTTTGTTTCCTTTGGAAAGCTTGCGCGTGTGGCGGTCGAGGTCCAGGTCCAAGCGTTCAGCGAGTTCGTCGATGCGTCCGGGTTTCACCGGGCCGCTGATCGCAGCATAGTGGTCCAGCAGCCTGCGTCCGGTGATGCGCTGCTCCAGGAAAAGCTCGCCCGGGAGGTAGCCGATCCTGCGCCGCAGCTCCGGTCCTGCGTGGCGCGGATCTTCGCCGAGCACCTGAACATGTCCACCGCTTGGGCGGATGATGTCCAGCAGGCAGCGCATGGTGGTGGTCTTGCCGGCACCATTGGGACCGATGACGCCGAACACGCTGCCCGGTTCCACGCTGAAGTCGATTCCGTGCAGGACTTCCCGGCGGCCGAACTTCTTGCGCAGGCCTTCGACGACGATTGCCTGTTTCATGATGCGGTCCCGGTTCCAGTGGGTTCGGGTGCCGGTTCCGCCAGCGCGGCACGCGCGGCATCGAGGAACCGGGTGTCGGTGTAGAAGCCGTGGGTGTACAGGTCAACGGTAGGGAGTGTCAGTGCGCGGAGCATGTCCGGACCCAGCTCGCTCGTCCCGGACGCCCTGGCCGCGTGCCTGCCCAGTACCAGCATGGCAAGGCTATTCGTCGCGACCACGACGGCGGTGGTTGCCACGTCGTCGAAGGCGCGGATCGTGCCGCCCGCGATTCCGGCTTCGATGATGGCCCGGGTTTGCGCAACCACGGCGTCAAAGAAGGCGTCACCGGCGTCGGACTCGTCGCCGAGGGCCTGCCGGACATACGCGATCTCGTGGGCGTATTGCTCAGGGTGGGACAGGAAGTCCTGGATCTGTGTGCCCACTGCCTCGGGGTCGGTTTTCCGGATGCCCTGTCCGGCCGTTTCCGCCAAGACGTGGTGGTCGCAGGCTTCGCGGAGACCGGCTTTGCTGCCGAAATGGTGGATCACGAGGCCAGGGCTGACTCCTGCCTCGGCGGCGACGGCCCGGATGGTGGCGGAAAAGCCTTGCTTGCCGAACACGGCAATGGCGGCGTCCCGGATGCGGGCGCGGGTGCTGAGATCGTCGACTGCTGAACGCATGTTTAACATACTAAACATGCGTTCAATGGTTCGCTAGGGTGATTTCCCTAAGAGGCTCGGTTCGATCGGGTCTCGACTGCCCACCGTCGTGGTTTATTCCCGGTTTGCCGGGTAGCGAACAAGCGCGACTTCGAACGCGGCGTCGCGTACCGTGGAAGCATGGCTACAGTTGACATCACCGGCGAGCAGTTCGCATCGACCATCGAGGGCAATGACATTGTCCTGGTGGATTTCTGGGCTGCGTGGTGCGGCCCGTGCAGGCAGTTTGCCCCCACATACCAGGCCGCTTCCGAGAAGCATCAAGATGTCTTCTTCGCCAAGGTGGACACCGAGGCCGAGCAGCAGCTTGCCGCCGAAGCCGGTATCTCCTCGATCCCCACGCTCATGGCCTTCCGCGAAAAGGTCCTCGTGTTCTCGCAGCCGGGGGCACTGAACGGACCCCAGCTGGAGCAGGTCATCGAGGCCGTCAAGGGGCTCGACATGGATGAGGTCCACGCGCACATCGCAAAGCAGCGCGCAGAAAACTCCTAGAGGCGCTCGAGCTTCACCGGCTCCGCCAGCAGCGCGCTGAGGGATTCATTGAGGTCCTGGACGGCGATGCCCTTGGAATGGATGTCGAGGTGTTCCTCCGAGGCCCACTGCTCGGTCAGGACCAGCTTGTCCTCGTTGGCTTCGGTGAGCTCGTAGCGGATGCAGCCGGGTTCGTTCACCACTTCGTCGATCGCGATTTCCAGCGCGAGCTTGACGCGGAAGAATTCGCCGTCGTTGGGAATGAACGTGGCCTGCAGGTCAATGGGTGCACTCATGGGATTCACATTACCGGTTGGCCCGGCAAGGCCCTGAAATATTTTGTAGGACTTCCAAGCAAAAGTCTTCTCTTGGCTCCGCGGAGTTGGTAGCGTGCGTTCATGCTTTCCTACACAGCCGGGGACACTGACGTCCCGCTGCTTGAAGAGACCATCGGCGCCAACTTTGAACGCATCGCGGCGCAGTTTCCGCTGCGGGACGCGCTCATCGAAGCCGCCGTGGTACCCGGCGATGAGGCTCGGCGCTGGAGCTACGAAAAGCTGAACGACGACGTCGACCGGCTCGCACGTGCGCTGCTCGCCACGGGCGTCGCCAAGGGTGACAGGGTGGGCATCTGGAGCCCGAACTGCGCCGAATGGACCATCCTGCAGTACGCGACGGCGAAGGTCGGCGCGATCCTGGTCAACGTCAATCCGGCGTACCGCAGCCACGAACTCGAATTCGTGGTCCTCCAGAACGGCATGCGGATGCTGGTGGCCGCTCCATCGGACAAGAACAGCGACTACGTGGGCATGGCCCGGGAAGCTTTGGCCAGCTGCCCGGAGCTTCGGGAGCTGGTGTTCCTTCCCGATCTAGGACTGGACATGCTCAACGCAGGCGAACCGCAAACGGACGCCGAGCTCACGTACGCCGAACTGCTCAAGCGGGCAGACGACGTCGCGCCCTCAATGCTCAAGGCTCGCATGGCGGAACTGGACCCGCATGATCCGATCAATCTGCAATACACCTCGGGGACCACAGGCTTCCCCAAAGGTGCCACGCTGACCCACCACAACATACTCAACAACGGCAACCAGATCGGCAGGCTGCTGGGTTACACGGAACGCGACCGGGTGGTCCTCCCGGTGCCGTTCTACCACTGTTTCGGCATGGTCATCGGGAACCTGAATGCCCTCAGCTACGGCGCGGCCACCGTCATTCCGGGCCGCGGATTCACCCCTGCGGCAGCCTTGGAAGCCGTGCAGGATTTTGGCGGGACCTCGCTTTACGGGGTGCCCACCATGTTCATCGCCGAGCTGGCTTTGCCCGATTTCGCCTCCTACGACCTCTCCACGCTGCGTACCGGCGTCATGGCGGGCTCCTTGTGCCCGATCGAGGTCATGGAGCGTGTCATCTCCGAGATGAACATGCGGGACGTGGCCATTTGCTACGGAATGACCGAGACTTCGCCCGTGTCCACCATGACCCTCGCGGCTGACACCCTCGAGCAAAGGACCACGACCGTCGGGCGCACCATGCCCCGGCTCGAGTCCAAGATCGTGGATCCAGGGACCGGCGAAACCCTGGAACGCGGGGGAATCGGTGAACTGTGCACGCGGGGCTACGCCGTGATGGCCGGGTATTGGGGCCAGCCGGAGAAGACAGCCGAGGCAATCGACGACGAAGGCTGGATGCACACCGGCGACCTTGCCCGGATGGACCCGGACGGTTTCATCGTGATCGAGGGCCGCATGAAGGACATGGTCATCCGTGGCGGAGAGAACGTCTATCCCCGCGAAATCGAGGAGTTCCTGTACCGGCATCCTGCCATCCAGGATGTCCAGGTCATCGGGGTTCCTGATGCCAAGTACGGCGAAGAGCTGATGGCCTGCATCATCCTCAAACCCGGAGCAGCTCTGGACCTGGAGGGAGTGCAGGAGTTCTGCCGGGGCAAACTGGCCCACTACAAGATCCCGCGCTACGTGGACATCAGGGAGAGCTTCCCCATGACGGTGTCCGGCAAGGTGCGCAAGATCGACATGCGCGAAGAAGCGATCGCCCGCCTGGGACTCTAAGCTCTGATCCGACGCGGGGTCACTTACGGCCCGTGTCGGGCAGCAACACGGGCCGTAAGTGACCCCGCGTTGGGGTGGTTGAAAGTCAGCCTGTGGATAACTCCTTTCCGGGGTCAAATTGCGGACAAACTGGATCCCATGGTCCGCATCACTCCGTTGCCGAAGGAACTCAGTAGCCGTCCTTTCACGGTCTATGAATCGCGTGTACTGGGCGTCGCTCCCAAGCGGCTACGGGCCAGGGATGTGTCCGACGGCGGCCGCCTGATCTACTTGCCTGCGGGTCGTGAGTTCGCGTTTGCCGAACGGGCGCGGATCCTTGCCGCAGCAACACCCGGTGCCTGGGTGTCCCATGAGAGCGCCGCGATCCTCACCCGGCTCGGCCTTCCACCATGGCTTGGCGGCGGTAAGACGGTCCACCTCAGCAAGCCCCATGGGCTCCCGCGGGTCCGCCGGACCGGAGTGACGGGGCACCGCGTCCGTGTCCTGCCGGGCGAAGTCACGGAAATAGACGGAATCCCAGTGTCTTCCCCATCCCGTACATGGCTTGACCTGGCGCATCAGTTGCCGCTGCGGTACGTGATTGCCATGGGCGACCAATTGATCCGCATGCCCCGGCCCGGCTTTGAAGGAAGGACGGAGCCCTACGCGCACAAGGAAGGGCTGCGCCTGTTGATCCGGCAGCATCCGAACATGAAAGGCGTGGAGAAGGCCCGGCTTGCCCTCGAAGACATGCGGGTCGGAGCAGACTCGTTTCCGGAGACGTTCCTTCGGTTGGCCATGGTGGATGCGCGGTTGCCTGAACCGGAATTGCA
Organism: Arthrobacter sp. NPDC080073; assembly: GCF_040686575.1. Lineage (NCBI taxonomy): Bacteria > Bacillati > Actinomycetota > Actinomycetes > Micrococcales > Micrococcaceae > Arthrobacter > Arthrobacter sp. NPDC080073. The sequence continues at coordinate 193,518 of NZ_JBFBKR010000004.1, read as the reverse complement.
GCTCCGCCTCGATCCGGACGATCCATGGTCGCCGTCCGCGGACCTGGGGTACCGGCGGTTCCGGATCGCCGTGCAGTATGACGGCGCTCCGCATCTCGCTCGGGAGCGGCAGACAAGGGACAACCGGAGGGACGAGGCCTTCACAAGCGCCGGCTGGTCCTACTTCAAGGCCAACGCCGATGACCTGGCCGAAGGGTTCACCGGCCTCATTGTCCGGATCAAGCAGGCGAAACCCCCAACGCGGGGTCACTTACGGCCGATGCCGGGCAGCAACATGGGCCGTAAGTGACCCCGCGTTGGGGGAGTCAGTGTCCTCGGTGGTCCTGGATGGTCATCCGGGGTCCGAAGGTGGGCTTGCGGAAGCCGCTGAGTCCAAGCATCCGGACCACCCGTTGCCGGTGCCCCCGCCACGGTTCCAGGAGGGCGATCATTCCGGCGTCGTCCGTTTTCCTGCCCGTAAGTGCGTACCCGACGTACGAGGCCAAATGGTAGTCGCCCACCGCGATCGAATCCGGGCAGCCATGGGTCCGCTGGACAACCTCGGCTGCCGTCCAGATGCCAATGCCCGGAATGGTCTGCATCTTGGCCCCGGCTTCGGCCGCGCTGAGCGAGGCGAGACGTTCAAGCGCGACGGCGGATCGCAGCGCCCGCATGACGGTTGCCGAACGTTGGGGACCCACGCCGGCCTTGTGCCATTCCCATGAAGGGATGGCCAACCACTGGGCGGCGGTGGGTGCGACGAGCAGGCTCGACGTCGAAAGTCGGCCAGCGCCGGGGGCTGCGGTTCCGTACCGGTACATCAGGTAGCGGTATCCCCGCCGGGCTTCGATAGTGGTGACCTTTTGCTCAAGAATGGTGGGCACGAGGGAGTCGACTACCCGGCCGGTGGTTGGTAAACGGACGGCGAGGTTCCGGCGTCGGGCTTCCCTGACCATCCGCGGGAGGGTGGCATGGAAGGCGGCATCGTCGAAGCCGGACCAGTCGTCGCCGCTTCCCAACAGTGCAGGCACAGAGGCGATGGCGGAGCCCGACCCGGAGCCCCAAGCCTGGGCATCGACATGCGTGTCTTGGCCGGTTCCCGCGGCGGTGAGGCGCAAGGTGGCCGGACCGTCCGGCGTCGTGAAGGCCATCCACACACCGTCCTGCCGCGCCGCGAACGAGGGATCGCCGTTGCCGCGCATGAGGATTCCCAGGGTCTGCAGAAGGTCGAAGGGACCGCCGGGGTGCCATCGAACGGAGGCGTCGGCCGCAGCCGCGGCGGCGGGTGGGACGTCGACGATGGTCATTCATTCATGGTCGCATGCTCGTCCGACAACACTCCAAAAGAGCGGCGTCCAGGCCCTTACACCGCGAAACCCACAAGACTAGACTCCACGTGTGGCGCGGGGCGTCTGCGCCTTCCATGACAATCTCAGGAGAACGCAATGGCCGGTGTTGTGCATTTTGAAATCCCCGCGGACGACAAGGAGCGGGCCAACACTTTCTACCAGGGTGCCTTCGGCTGGACGCTCAACCCCATGCAGGAGATGGACTACACGATCGCAATCACCACGCCTTCAGATCCGCAGACCGGTATGCCGAGCACGCCCGGGGCCATCAATGGCGCACTGTTCCCGCGCTCGGAAGAGTTGAAGACGCCCGTCATCACGGTTGACGTCGAAGACATCGAGGCTTCGCTTGGCCAGATCGAGAGTGCTGGCGGTTCGGTTGTCAAAGGCAAGGACGCTGTTCCGGGCATGGGCTACTACGCCTATTTCAAGGACACTGAAGGCAACATCCTGGGCCTCTGGCAGACCGACTCTTCGGCAGGTAGCCCGGCACCGGCTGAGTGAGTCGATTGTTCAGGGCTAGTTCACACTGATTCCGGGGCTAGCCCTATTCCCCGAAGCGCCCGCGGGCCTCCGCCGGGATCAACGGCTTCTCGGCGCGGACCTTGAGTTCCTGCACCGCCCACGTGTTGCCGTCCGGATCGCTGAAGCCGAAGAACGTGCCGCCGTCGCGCTCGTCAAAGACGGTGATTTCGCTGGCCTCGACCCCGCGGCCGAGCAATTCTTCGCGTGCAGCGCGCGCATCCGAGACCACAAGTTGAAGACCCCGCATGGAACCCGGCGCCATCTCATTCTGCGCCGGCAGGTCTCCGATGACGATCGAACATCCGGAGCCCGGCGGAGTCAGTTGCGCCACGTGCATGTGCTCGTTGGTGGTGTTGTGGTCAAGGTTGAAGCCCACTTTGTCGCGGTAGAACTCGATGGCACGGTCAATGTCACTCACAGGGAGCACAACCACTTCGAGGGTCCAATCCATGGTGCATGTCCTTTCCTTGGAGGGTGTCCCCGCTAGCTTGCCGCGCGAGCCCATCCTTTGGCTAGACGCGGACGGCTGGACTTGGACGGCTAGACGCGGACGGCTACACGCGGACCAGCCACCGACCCGGGCCTCGTCTGCACCGAAGCAATCCTGACCAGGCGGTAACTTGGTACCTATGAAGTACGCCCAGTCCGTCCTGGACCTCATTGGCAATACACCGCTCATCAAGCTCAACCACGTGACCGGGGACCTCAAAGCCACCATTCTGGTGAAGCTCGAATATGTGAACCCCGGCGGCTCCATCAAGGACCGGATCGCGGTGAAGATGATCGAGGAAGCGGAGCGGGACGGAAAGCTCAAGCCGGGCGGAACCATCGTGGAACCCACCTCCGGCAACACCGGCGTCGGACTTGCCCTGGTGGCCCAGCAAAAGGGCTACAAGTGCATCTTCGTGGTCCCGGACAAAGTGGGCGAGGACAAGCGCGCCGTGCTTCAGGCATACGGAGCCGAAGTTGTCGTTACTCCCACTTCCGTGGCCCCGGACAGCCCGCAAAGCTACTACAGCGTCTCCGACCGGCTCGTGTCGGAAATCCCGGGAGCCTACAAGCCGGACCAGTTCTCCAACCCCGCCGCTCCCGGCAGCCACTACGAAACCACCGGGCCCGAGATCTGGCGTGATACCGACGGAAAGATCACCCACGTTGTGATCGGCGCCGGCACGGGCGGCACCATCACTGGTACGGGACGGTACCTCAAGGAAGTCTCCGCCAACCGGCCGGAGTCCGACGGCGGCCGCGTCAAGGTCATCGGCGCTGACCCGGCAGGCTCGGTCTACTCGGGCGGCACCGGGCGGCCCTACTTCGTCGAGGGCGTCGGGGAGGACATGTGGCCGGCCAACTACGACAAGACCGTGCCGGACGATGTCATTGCCGTGAGCGACGCCGACTCCTTCGAGATGACCCGGCGACTGGCCCGCGAGGAAGGCCTCCTCGTGGGCGGTTCCTCCGGCATGGCAGTTGTTGCCGCGTTGCAGGTGGCCAAAGACCTCGGCGAGGAAGCCGTCGTCGTCGTGATCCTGCCGGACTCCGGCCGCGGCTACCTGGCGAAGATCTTCAACGACAAGTGGATGCGCTCCTACGGCTTCCTCTCCGGCGGCGAGGAAGCCTCCGTTGGCGAGGTTTTGAAGTCCAAGACCGGCGAGATGCCGGACCTCGTCCACATCCACCCCAACGAGACCGTCCGCGATGTCATCAACATCATGAACGAATTCGGGGTCTCGCACATCCCGGTCCTCTCGCAGGAACCACCTGTTGTCATGGGCGAGGTCCTCGGCGCCGTCGATGAGCGCACGCTGACCACCAAGCTGTTCCGCGGCGAGGCGAAATTGACCGACAAGATCTCCGAGCACATGGGGGAGCGCCTGCCCGTGATCGGCTCCCTGGAAACCATCTCCGCTGCACGCGAGCTGCTTTCCGACGTCGACACCGTCATGGTGACGTTCGTCGGAGCCCCCGTGGGCATCCTGACCCGCCACGACCTTCTCGCCTACCTGAGCAACTGACACTAGGAGTTCAAATGTCTGCAAACGAAGCAGGATTCAACACGCGTGCCGTCCACGCCGGCCAGGCCTTCGAACCGCGCACCGGCGCCGTGGTTCCGCCGCTGCACTTCAGCTCGACGTATGCCCAGGACGGCATAGGCGGTTTGCGCGACGGCTACGAGTACGGCCGCGGCACCAACCCCACCCGTGACGCGCTGCAGGAGCAGCTCGCCGCGCTCGAGGGCGGAACCCACGCCTACAGCTTCAGCTCGGGCCTTGCCGCGGAGGACTCCCTGATCCGTGCGGTTGCGCGGCCCGGCGACCACATCGTTCTCGGCAACGACGCCTACGGTGGAACGTACCGGCTCATCAACCGCGTGCTCGGCGAGTGGGGCGTCGGCAACACACCGGTGGACATGTCCAACCTTGACGCGGTTGCGGCGGCCGTGGCGGCGAACAAGACCCGCATCGTCTGGGTGGAGACTCCTTCCAACCCGATGATGAAGATCACCGATATCGAGGCGCTCGCCAAAGTGGCGCACGACGCCGGTGCCCTCCTTGTCGTCGACAACACCTTCGCTTCGCCCTATTTGCAGACCCCGCTCGCCTTGGGTGCCGACGTCGTGGTCCACTCGACCACCAAGTACATCGGCGGCCACTCGGACGTCGTAGGCGGTGCGATCGTGGTCAAGGACGCCGAACTGGCCGAAAAGATCGGCTTTGTCCAGTTCGCCGTCGGCGCCGTATCGGGACCCATGGACGCGTTCCTGACGACCCGCGGGCTCAAGACACTGGGCGTGCGCATGGACCGCCACAGCCAGAACGCACAGGCAGTCGCTGAATGGTTGCTCGAGCGACCCGAGGTTGAAGCCGTCCTGTATCCGGGACTGCCTTCCCACCCGGGCCACGAGCTCGCCGCCAAGCAGATGAAGAAATTCGGCGGCATGATTTCCGTGCAGTTCAAGGGCGGGGAAGCTGCGGCCCGCAAAGTGGCGGAGTCCACCCAGGTGTTCACGCTGGCCGAGTCGCTGGGCGGCATCGAGTCCCTCATGAACTACCCCTCGGAGATGACGCACGCTTCGGTCAAGGGCACGGAGCTGGCCGTGCCGGTGAACCTGATCCGGCTTTCCTGCGGCATCGAGGACGTCGAAGACCTGATCGCGGACCTTGAACAGGCGATCGGTAACATCACGGACTAAGGGCCCCTCAACTTCTGACCTTCTTTGATCAAGCGATCGGCCGGGACACGCCATTACAGTGGCGTGTCCCGGCCGATCTGCGTTCAAATATGGTCAGTTATGGAGTTCCCCTAGCCGGAGACGCCTAGCTTTCTTTAGAAAAGCCAGCTAAGGTCAAACCATGCCTTTACGATCCGATTGGTCCGAGCGGACGTGCAGCCTGGCACGTGGCCTCGATATCCTCGGAGACCCCTGGGGAAGCTTGGTGCTGCGGGAGGTCTTCTTCGGCAACGGCCGCTTCGACGCCATCAAGACGCGTCTGGACATCGCGGCCAACGTCCTCAGCAAAAGACTCGGTTGGCTGGTTGAAGCCGGCCTCCTCGCCCAACGGCCCTACCTGGATGGCGCCCGCACGCGGCAAGAGTATGTCCTCACCCCCAAGGGCGAAGATGCCCTGCCTGTCTTGAACGCCATCATCCTGTGGTCCGAGAAACATCTCGATGCCCCGGCCGACAATGCCCACATGCGCGTGATCCACAACGGCTGCGGACTGCCGACGGCGTCGGCTGATACCTGCTCCCACTGCGGGTCCCGGCTGACTGCCGCCAACACCAGCTGGCATAGCCTCACACGATCGGAACACCCATTGGCGTTGGCCACTGCACCCAGCAGACATGACCTCCCGAACGAATCGGAGCCCTCCGCATGACCGCACCCAACACGACCAGACTTTCCGCCGGCAAGACCCCGCGGAAGCGGCGCCTCCACCCCGCCTGGATGGTGGCCGCCGTCGCGTTCCTGGCACTTGTGGGCGCAGCCGGATTCCGGGCTGCGCCGGGCGTGCTCATGGTGCCGCTGCAGCAGGAATTCGGCTGGTCAACCACCGTGCTGTCGCTCGCCGTCAGCATCAACCTGGTGTTGTTCGGCCTCACCGCGCCCTTCGCTGCCGCGCTCATGGAGCGCTTCGGCATCCGCACCGTCACCTCGATTGCCCTCTGCCTGATCGGCCTCGGGTCCGCCCTGACGGTGTTCGTGAACCAGTCCTGGCAGATCCTGCTGACCTGGGGTGTGCTGATCGGACTGGGCACCGGCTCCATGGCCCTTGTTTTCGCCGCCACTATCGCGAATACCTGGTTCTCGAAGAACCGCGGACTGGTGATCGGCATCCTGACCGCGGGCAGCGCCGCCGGGCAGCTTGTGTTCCTGCCCTTCATCGCGTTGCTTGCGCAGAGCCCGGGCTGGCGCGGCGCCTCGCTGCTGATCGCTGCCGGCGCGCTCGCGGTAGTGCCGCTCGTGCTGCGCTGGCTCAAGAACTCGCCCGCCGACGTCGGGGTCCAGCCTTACGGTGCCGAAGAAGAGCAGCCGACGACGGCGGACACCGCCCCGGCCGCGGACGCCGCCAAAGCCGAAGGCGCCAGGACGCCCAACGCCGCCGTGCGGGCACTGCAGGTGCTCAAGCGCGCCAGCAAAGTGCGCACGTTCTGGGCCTTGGTTGCCGGTTTTGCCATCTGCGGGGCCACCACCAACGGCCTGATCGGCACCCACTTCATTCCCTCGGCGCACGACCACGGCATGCCGGAAACCACTGCGGCAGGCTTGCTGGCCGTCGTCGGGATCTTCGACATCGTGGGCACGATTGCTTCCGGTTGGTTGACGGACCGTTTCAATCCCAAGGTGCTCCTGGCTGTGTATTACCAGTTCCGCGGGGTCGGACTGCTGGTGCTGCCCGTGCTCTTGGGCTCCACGGTGCAACCGAGCATGATCGTGTTCGTGGTGGTGTATGGCCTGGACTGGGTTGCCACTGTGCCCCCGACGGCGGCCATCTGCCGGAAAGTGTTCGGGGCGGACGGTTCGGTGGTGTTCGGCTGGGTCTTCGCGGCTCACCAGCTCGGGGCCGCGGCTGCCGCGCTGCTCGCGGGTTACATCCGCGACACCACGGGCCACTACACCTATGCATGGATCGGCGCCGCAGCGATGTGCTCCGTGGCGGCCGTGATCAGCGCGACAATCCGCAAGGACGCGGGGAAGAAGGAACCCGTTCCGGTCGGAGCCTAGGCCGGGAAGAGCCGGCTACCGGAACGCCGGAACACCTGTGATGTGCTGGCCGAGGATCAGCAGGTGTACCTCGTCCGTCCCTTCGTAAGTGCGCACGGATTCCAGGTTGTTGGCGTGGCGCAAGGGCGGGTAGTCCAGCGTGATGCCGTTGCCGCCCAGAATGGTGCGGGCTTCGCGGGCGATCTTGATTGCCTCGCGCACATTGTTGAGCTTGCCCACCGAGATCTGCTCCGGGCGCAGCTTGCCTGCATCCTTGAGCCGGCCAAGATGCAGCGCGAGCATGGTGCCCTTCTGGATCTCCAGGAGCATGTTCACCAGCTTCTCCTGGGTCAACTGGTAGCCGGCCAAGGGCTTGTCGAATTGTATGCGGCTTCCGGCATATTCAAGCGCCGCCTCGTAGGAGTCGCGGGCCGCGCCCATCGCGCCCCAAGCGATGCCGTACCGGGCCTCGTTGAGACAAGTGAACGGGCCGCGGAGACCCAGGGCACCCGGGAGGATGGCCTCCGGACCCAACCGGACGGCGTCGAACCCTACATCGCACTGGATCGAGGCACGCAGGGAGAGCTTCGCGTCGATCGGAGTCACGGTGACTCCCGGAGTTCCGGCCGGAACCAGGAAGCCCCGGATGCCGTCGTCGGTGTTTGCCCACACCACCATGACGTCGGCGATCGAGGCCATCCCGATCCAGCGCTTCGAACCATTGAGCACCCAGCCGGCGTCGTCGTCCGCCCCGTCGCGGCGCGCAAAGCTGGCCATCGACGAGGGGTCCGAACCCGCCGCCGGCTCCGTCAAGGCAAAGCAACCGATCAGTTCGCCGGCGGCCATGCGCGGGAGCCATTGTTCCTTCTGCTTTTCGCTGCCCCACCTGTGGATCGCCGTCATGGCCAGAGAGCCCTGGACGGACACGAAGGTACGGATGCCGGAATCGCCGGCCTCGAGTTCCATGGCGGCGAGGCCGTATTCGACGGCGGTGCGGCCCGGGCAGCCGTAGCCCTCCAGATGCATGCCGAGGACGCCGAGTTCGCCGAGTTCCGCCGGCAGTTCCCGCGGGAACACCGCGTCCTCGTACCAGCGGGCGATGTTCGGCCGGATCCGCTGGTCCGTAAAATCGCGTACCTTCTCGCGAAGCTCCAGTTCCTCGGAGCTCAAGAGGGAATCGAGGGCAAGGACATCGGAGGTTTTCGTCGTTGAATGGCTCATGCCAGCATCCTAAGGCCGGACATGTTCCCCGCAGCGTGCCGCAGCGGGCCGCAGCGGTCCGCAGCGGCCTGCAGCGGCCTCGCAGCTACGGCGAACGCCGGCGCGGGACGCGCGCCGTGCCAGAATTGAGCCATGGCCGCGGCGGACGTGAACGCAATGGGACTGCCGCTACCGGCAGTCAGGGGGATCGGGCGACGCCGCATTCTGGCGGGCCTCGTCCTGGCCCTGCTGCTACCCTCGGCCATCGAAGTCGTGGTATCCGCGCTGCAATACCGGAACTTCGCCATGATCATGCTCTTCCAGCTGGCCGTCTCCGCCGCGGTGGCCGCAATCGGGGGGTTGTGGCCGGCCGTGGTATCCGCCGTCCTCGGCAGTATGCTCTTGAACTACTTCTCCGCCGACCCGGTGGGCTCCCTATCCATCGCGGATCCCGCCACGCTTTTCACCCTGGTCATCTTCCTGGCTGTAGCGTGCGGGGTGGCGCTCGCCGTCGGCCTGGCGACCCGGCGGGCCCAGGAGGCCGCGCATTCCGGAGCCGAGGCAAGAGCCCTCAGCGAACTGGCGCTTCGGATCCTGAGCTCGGACGGCAGCCTCGAATCTTTCCTGGACAAGATCCGGGTCAACCTCGGCATGGACGCGGTGACGCTGCTCTCCACATTTGACTCGCCGGACGTGCCGGGGCCCAACTGGCAGGTCCTTGCAAGCTCCGGGCTTCAACCGCCGGTGACCCACGCGGCGGCGGACCATGCCGCCGTCGTCGATCCCAATTACACGCTCCTGCTGCGGGGCGGCCCGCTTTCCGAACAGCATCGGCGCATGCTCGCTGCGTTCGGCGCCTTCGTGGTGGCGTTGCGGGAGCGCCAGCAGCTCGTCAAGAGCAGGCAGGACAACGTGCGCCTCGCGGAAGGCAATAAAATGCGGACCTCCATCCTGCGCGCCGTCTCCCATGACCTCCGCACTCCTCTGGCGGGAATCAAGCTTGCTGTCAGCAGCCTGCGACAGGAAGACGTGAGATTTGCCCCCGAAGACGAGCGCGAACTTTTGGCCACGATCGAGGACTACGCGGACCGCTTGGATCACCTGGTGGACAACTTGCTGGACATGTCCCGAATCACCGCGGATGCCGTGAACCCGCTGCTGCGCGGACTCGGCTGGCACCAGATCATTCCGGAGGCTTTGCGGGGCGTGCCGAGGGAACGCGTCCGCAACGAACTCCCTGCCAACCTTCCGTATATAGAGGCCGACGCCGGGATATTGGAACGCGTCGTGGCGAACCTCGTGGAAAACGCAGTGAAATACGCGCCTGACTCCGATGTAGTGCTGGTGGCGCGGACCGGTGCGGGCATCACGGTGGACGGGCGTCCGGCCAGCGAACTGAGGGTGATGGACCACGGTCGGGGGATCGCACCCGCGGCAGTCCTGGAGCTTTTCCAGCCTTTTCAACGACTCGATGATTCCCCAACCAGCCGGGACGGTCGCAGCGGCATCGGCTTGGGACTCGCTGTCGCCAAAGGATTCACCGAGGCCATGGGCGGTACGCTCATGGCTGAGGCGACGCCGGGAGGCGGGCTGACCATGGTGGTCACACTTCCTCTATGGACAGGAGGGCGGCCTTGAACCTCGTGCTGATCGTGGAAGATGAGGCGCAGATCGCCCGGGCGATGCAAATCAATCTCCATGCCCACGGTTACCACGCCATCAGCGTCGGCAACGGCGCAGACGCACTCAAGGCTGCGGCCCAGCAGCCAGTGGACATCGTGGTGCTCGACCTTGGGCTGCCGGACATGGACGGCGTGGAGGTGATCAAAGGCATCCGTGGCTGGAGCAGTATGCCGATTATCGTGTTGTCCGCCAGGCACGGTTCGGAAGACAAGGTAGAGGCCCTCGACGCCGGAGCCGACGACTATGTGACCAAGCCTTTCGGCCTGGACGAACTCCTGGCGCGGCTCCGTGCGGCCTCGCGGCGGGCGGCGCCACGGCACGAAGTACCGACACTCCAGACCGCCGACTTCCTGGTTGACCTGGCCGGAAAGAAGATCACCAAGGACGGCGCAGAAGTGCGGCTGACGCCCACGGAGTGGAACATCCTGGAATTGCTGGTGCGCAACGCCGGAAGACTGGTCAGCCAGCAGCAGATCCTCACCCAGGTCTGGGGGCAGGCCTACGCCAAGGAGACCCAATACCTGCGCGTCTACATTGCCCAGCTCCGGCGCAAGCTCGAACGCGACCCCGCCCAGCCCCGCCATCTCCACACCGAGGCCGGCATGGGATATCGTTTCGATCCGTAGCTGCGTACGTAGACTGTAGTCATGGATACCGCATCGTTGCTTGCTGTTTGCCGGGTATACGAGCTCCTGCCCGATCCTGAAGGGTCGGTAGGAGTGACGGCCATTGACAAGCGCCCCGTCGACGGGCCCGTGAAGGTCCACAAGCTGGGAATCCACGGGGACATCCAGGCGAGCCGGATCCATCACGGCGGCGAGGACCAAGCGCTCTATGCGTATTCGCAGGCGGATGCCGATTACTGGGCGAATGAACTCCAGAGGGACATGCCCGCCGGAATTTTCGGGGAGAACCTCCGCGTGCGCGGAATCGAGACCAGCGGTGCCGTGATCGGCGAACGGTGGAAGATCGGCCTGGACGTCGAAGTCGAGGTCACATCCCCGCGCGTGCCGTGCGCAACCTTCCAGCGCCGCATGAATGAACCACAGTGGGTCAAGCGCTTCACGGACGCAGGGCGGGTCGGCACCTACCTGCGCGTGGTCAAGACCGGCACCATTTCGGCCGGCGACTACATCCACAAACTCTTCGTGCCGAAACATGGCATCACGGTGGGGCAGTGGTTCAGCAACCCCAACCTCGATGACATGCAATTGCTTCTCGACGCCGAGGCAGACGGAGAGGTCCTTCTGCAGTCTGACTACCACGACACCTTCGAAAAGCTCATGCGCCGCAACGGGGTTGACGCCTGAAAGCTGCACTTGAACGGACCTTCTGACCGGCCGTCCTGAAGGGCGGTGGCGAGGCCGCTCGGCGCCGGTTTGTGCGCAAGCTCACCACCGCCGTCGCCGGTTATGTCGCGAAGGGACCAATCTGTGCCGTACACTTGAAATATCCCCCACTCCGGAAATCCCTTTTTCCTGCCCAATTCTTGAGGCAGGACTGGTCAGTGTTGGGGCCCGCAAAATGTGTGTGGGCAGTTTCATAGGGAGAGCCGGGCGAAGAAAACGCTGTACAGACTGCTGAGATAGCAGCCAAGAGATGCAGCGGGAAGTCCTGCCATGGGATTGCGACAGCGCCGGACTTCTTGCGAGCACCAGAACCTCACGGTTCTTCTGCCCGCAACGTGTACTGCGGCCAAGCCCAACCGGGCCGCGCCGACTGGCCCCCTATGGATGAGGAAACTTTCCCCTATGCCCGAAAACCTGAACGACCCGTTCGTCGCCGAGTCTGCCGAAGTAGCAGAGACCGCCGTCGAGATCGCCGAAACCGCGCCCGCCGCTGAGTTCATCGAGGCTGAAGCGCCCGCCGCCGAGTTCATCGAGGCTGAAGCGCCCGCTGCAGCGCCCGCCAAGGCTGAAGCCCAGGCTGAAGCGCCCGCCGAGGAAGAGGAAGAGGGCATCCGCTTCGTCGACCTCGGAATCGACCCCCGCGTCCTGGCCGCACTGCAGGACGTCGGCTACGAGAAGCCGTCTCCGATCCAGGCAGCAACCATTCCGCTGCTGCTCGAAGGCCGCGACGTCGTCGGCCTCGCCCAGACAGGTACCGGTAAGACTGCAGCATTCGCAGTACCGGCGCTGTCCCGCCTGGCCGAACTCCACGACCTCAACGGCCCCTCCCGCAAGACCCAGGCCCTGGTTCTCGCTCCGACCCGCGAGCTCGCGCTCCAGGTTGCCGAGGCCTTCACCTCGTACGCCAAGCACATTGATGACTTCACGGTCCTCCCCGTCTACGGTGGCTCCGCCTATGGCCCCCAGCTTGCCGGCCTGCGCCGCGGTGCACAGGTTGTTGTCGGTACCCCGGGCCGCGTCATCGACCACATCTCCAAGGGTTCCCTGGACCTGTCCGAGCTGCAGTACCTCGTACTGGACGAAGCCGACGAGATGCTCCGCATGGGCTTCGCCGAGGACGTTGAGCAGATCTTCCAGCAGACCCCGGAAGACCGCCAGGTTGCGTTGTTCTCTGCCACCATGCCGGGCCAGATCCGCCGCATGTCCAAGCAGTACCTGAACAACCCGGCCGAGATCTCGGTCAAGTCCAAGACCACCACGGGCGCCAACACGCGCCAGCGGTACCTGCAGGTCATGGGCCCGCACAAGCTCGATGCGCTGACCCGCATCCTCGAGGTGGAAGAGTTCGACGGCGTTATCGCCTTCGTGCGCACCAAGATGGCCACCGAGGACCTCGCTGACAAGCTGAAGTCCCGGGGCTTCCAGGCCGCCGCGATCAACGGTGACATTCCGCAGCAGCAGCGCGAACGGACTGTCGACGCGCTGAAGGAAGGCCGCATCGACATCCTCGTGGCCACCGACGTCGCGGCCCGTGGCCTTGACGTTGAGCGCATCAGCCACGTGGTCAACTACGACATCCCGCACGACACCGAGTCCTACGTCCACCGCATCGGCCGTACCGGCCGTGCAGGCCGTAGCGGCGACGCCATCCTGTTCATGACGCCGCGTGAGAAGTACCTGCTGCGTTCGATCGAGAAGGCCACCCGCCAGCCGGTTGAGCAAATGCACCTGCCCACCGCCGAGACGGTCAACACGTTGCGCCTGGGCAAGTTCGCAGACAAGATCACGGAGACCCTCGAGTCCGAGGACGTTGCAGCGTTCCGTGACTTGATCTCCTCCTACGAAGAGGAGCACAACGTTCCGGCTTCGGAGATCGCCGCTGCACTGGCCGTCATGGCACAGGGCGGCCAGCCGCTCCTGGTCAAGGAACTCCCGGCTGCACCCGAATTCCAGAAGCGCGAGCGCTCCAAGGACGGCTTCGGTTCACGTGGCCCCACCCGCACCCTGACCGAGGGCAACGCCACCTACCGGATCGCCGTCGGACGCCGCCAGCGCGTCATGCCGGGTTCGATCGTCGGCGCCATCGCCAACGAAGGCGGCATCTCCTCGGCACAGATCGGCGGCATCGACATCCGCTCGGACCACTCCCTCGTGGAGCTTCCGGCGGACCTGAGCCCCGAGCAACTGCGTGCACTGTCCCGCACCCGGATCGGCGGCGAGCTGATCCACCTCGAGTTGGACAACGGCCGCAAGCCGGCCTCTGACCGGGGTGGCGAGCGTGGCGGCTACTCCGGTGGCAGCCGTGGCGGCGACCGTGGCGGCTACTCCGGAGGAGACCGTGGCGGAAACTTCAAGGGCAACGGTGGCTTCAAAAAGGAGTTCCGTAAGACTGAAGGCGACCGCGGCGGCTACGCCGGTGGCGAGCGTTCTTCCGCTGACCGCGGCGGCCGTTCCTACAGCGAGCGCAGCAGCGCCGGTGCCGGGACGGGCAGCTACGGCGACCGCGGCGCACGCAAGCCGCGCACTGGCGGCGACGCAGGCAACCGCGATTTCAACCGCAAGGGTAAGTGGTAATCAGGACTAGTTCCTGGGTTTCTGGTCAGAGGCCGGCTTTCGAGCCGGCCTCTGGCTGTTTAACGGCTGCCACGTCCGAAGCGCAGCGCCTGGCTGTACCGTTCTCCCCATGTTTGCCGCCCCAAAGGCCCAAGGATGGCAGACTCGCCGTGTCGTAAACGCTTTCCCAAACCAAAGAAGGGGAAATCGGTGCGGCCCCGCTGTGGAAAGCTAGGTTCATGGGATTCCTCGATGGATTGAAGAAGAACCTCGGGTTCGACAAGGCCGAACCGAAGGTGACTGGACGGCCCTCCGAGGCCCCGCAGAAGGCCGCTGAGGCCTCATCGGGGGAGACGGTCCAAAGTGCCGGGCCGGACCCGTCAGCGGAAGCAGGAGCTCTCGCGGCTCCGGACGCCGCAGTGTCCGACGCCGGTGCTCCCGCCGCCAGCGCACGGCAGGTCACCGAAGTGGTCGTGGAAGCAGACGATACCCTCAGCGGCATCGCCATGCAGTTCGGTGTTGACTTGGACGCCCTGATCGCAGCGAACGCGGATACCGTGCCCAACCCGGACCACATCTACCCGGGCCAGGTGCTCCGTTTGCCCTGATTCAGGCTCCTTCCGGCTCAAGAATCCGGTGCGGATGCAAATTGTGTCGGCGCCGTTTTTCCCTGTCCCGCAGCCGATTTGTGGCCTGAGAAATCGTCCGGTAGAGTATTTACTCGTTGCCCCCCTAGCTCAGTGGTAGAGCGCGTTCTTGGTAAGAACGAGGTCACCGGATCGATTCCGGTGGGGGGCTCTGAATGAGGGCCTGTGTCAAGGCGGTTTTTGACCGGCTTGATGCAGGTTTTTCTCATTCGTGGCGGTGTAGCTCAGTTGGTTAGAGCGCACGACTCATAATCGTGAGGTCGGGAGATCGAGCCTCCCCACCGCTACCAAGAAAATCCCCGCTACGGCGGGGATTTTTTCGCATCCAGGTATGGTCGCGCCGAGCCGGATGCCGATTGAAGAAGCCGCCCTTCCCAGGTAGGCCGGACGGGGCCTTGGTCCTGGCCGAAACCCGCAAGCCTGCTGGGCACTTGCCGTAAAGGTTTCGTAAAGATCCTGCCGAAAAGCTGAGAGCACGCACAAGCTGCCGGTAGTTTTTAGAGGCGCCGCCACTTGGGTGTCCCCCAATCCTCAGGTGGCGGCGCTTCTCCGAAGTTGGCCACGCCCTCGATGACAAACAGATCCTTGCATAAGCATTTGGCTGCGAGCGGGCAGCCTGAGTTGAATCTTGATCTTTTCTTAGTGTTTCCTTGAGGTTCACCCGGTAGTGGGGCCGTTTCGTCTGCGGGCTATCTCCAGCTACGATCAGGGGGTTGTCCGGACCGAAAGGCATCCCCGCTCGTGGACTTTGGCCGCTATCTCATTGACCTTGTGGTCTTCGTTGGCATCACAGTTGTGCTTATGTGTTCATTCCACGTGCTCGCGCTGGGGCACAAGAAGCGGAAGTTAGCGAAGTTGTCGCGCCCCGGGAAGCGGCCACTTCCGGGCCGCGACACCCAGGCCGCCTCGGGGCGGATGATATCGGTCCCTGATCGAGCCTGAGCAACGGGCGGCTGTCACCGGCGTCCAAAGGCCATGACAATGGCTACTATCGCGGCGACGACCAGCACCGTCGCAACCCAGATCCATTGTTGCCCGTCCAAGGTCGCCCCACTCTCAGGTCTTGGTCCAGTCTCCCAAAATGGAGAGCATTGAGCGAGCTCTGGCCGGATGCCCCCGCCATGACGCTGGAGCCCGAAGGCCTCCCGTTCCGACCTTCTTTGAATAGCGATGCCGCGCAACACGCCGGCGACACGCCGCTGACGATGCCATCCCGGATTCAAAGAGGGTCAGGATTGGAGCGCGTACAGACCCCGTGGCCGGGACCCCCTAGTTCAGTGCGATGACAAGCATCTGGTTGGTTCCCGGGATGCAGGTCTGCAGTACCGCCCGAGGAAAGCCGCCGAATACCGCTGCGACGTTGTTGGTGGTCCCGCCTTGGGGCACCTGGCCGCGTGCCGTCACCGTGTACGTGCCGTAACCGGGGATGCTCACTGTTTCGCCGACGCCGATGCCCGAGAATCGTGCCCACCCGCCGCAGAAATCATGTTCGGTGATGAACAGCGAGTAGGCGTCCGTGGGGGTGAAGTGGATCGGGCCAATGCAGCTGTCCACGGCGGCCTGGCCGCCTGAACCCGCAACGTAGATGGTCCGCACCGCCGGAGCGGGGGCTGGTGCGGGAGCCGGAACGGGTGCCGGGGCCGGAGCTGGTGCGGGCGCCGGGGCCGCGGCAACCGGCGGCCCTGTCAGCTTCAGCACCTGGCCGGGCACGATGACCGAATAGGCGCTGAGCCCATTGGCTGCCAGCATCCCGTTGACGTCGACGCCGAACCTGGCAGCTATCGAGCCAACGGTGTCGCCGCTGACTACCGTGTAGGCGTTCGTGTCAGGCGCAGCAGCGGGAGCAGGAGCCGGAGCGGGTGGAGCTGCGACTGCGGCCGGCGCCGCGGCGGGAGCTGACGGCGCGACGGCGGCCGGTGCCTGCGACTGTACTGGCACCTGCGTGGATGCCGGCGTCGGACTTGCAGCGGCCGGCGAAGGCGCGGCAATCCCGGCTCCCGGACCGACGTGCGGGGCGATTGCGGCGCTCGTGCCTGCCGGTGCAAGTACCTGTGCGTGGTTCTGCATCGTCACGGCCGCAACGGCGACCAGTGCCACTATCGCCCAGGTGGCTATTGATGCTTTGTACCTGGTGAGTGTTCTTACCCCCGCGGATATCAGGGCGAGGACGTTGCCTCCGCTGATCCCGCTGTGCCTGTACTCCTGCTGATACATGTCCGATCCCCGTAGTTCATCGTTTCTGGTGGCCGGTCGGTTGGCTGGCCCGGGAAGTGATACGCAGGCGCAGGGGATGGCGCTTGTTGAGACCCTTTTGCTTAAATGCGCAGCACTGAGGAATCCCTCGACTCCGCCCAATTTGAATATGGCCATCAACGGGAGGGGCCCCGTTTTTTGGATATATCCATCAATGAGATTTACGAATGAGGCATTCCTTTTCCTGCTGCAGGTGATTTGAGTGTAGGAATGGGAAATTCCCTCCACACGAGTGGGTGCCACTTGCTTTTATTTACGACTGCCCGCCAAACACTCGTAAGTCTTCTTCGGCGACGGGAGGGTGCCTGCAGGGGCCAGGGCTCCCGGGGCCCCGGGCGGGAGGCGTGATTACGACTAACCTAAGTCTGCTTAGTAATTAGTAGTCATATTTATCCGGAAAATTGACGAATTCGGCGATGCGCAAATGCGGAGCGGCAATTTTCGAGAATTCATCAGCCGCCTTGGGGAGGGGCTTGTCCACGGGGTTTGTCCACTGTGCTTGACCACTGCGACAGAATGGGTCCATGAGTCGAATCGCAATCATCGGCGGCCACGGCAAAGTGGCCTTGCAACTCTCCCGCATCCTGAGCAACGAAGGTCACACGGTCACTTCCTTCATTCGCAATCCGGAACACGCGGCCGACGTCACAGTCACGGGTGCGGCTCCGGTAATACTTGACGTCGAGAATTCGACGACGGCGGAGATCGCCTCTGCGCTTGACGGCCACGACGCTGTGGTGTGGTCCGCCGGGGCAGGCGGAGGGAATCCGCAACGTACGTATGCCGTGGACAGGGACGCCGCCATCCGCTCGATGGATGCTGCGGCGCAGGCGGGCGTGGCCCGCTATGTGATGGTGTCCTACTTCGGCGCGGGACCCGGCCATGGCGTTCCCGAGGGCAACAGCTTCTACGCATATGCGGAAGCCAAAGCCGCGGCCGACGAGTACCTTCGCGCGACTGATCTCGACTGGACGGTCCTGGGCCCGGGCGCGCTGACCAGTAAGCCGGGTTCTGCGCGCATTGAGGTAAGCCCCGCGGATCCGGGCACAGGGACCGAAACCTCGCGGGCCAATGTCGCCTTGGTGGCCGCCGCCGCCTTGGAACTGCCCGAGACTGTCCGCCGCACCATCGAGTTCCGGGACGGCTCGGTGCCTGTGGTGGAGGCCCTCACCGCGTCCTAGCTTCCGTACCCGGTGCTGATGCTGTTGCTTGCTGCGGCGATGACCTTCATCCCGGGGTTCCCCGACTTTGAGCTTGCACCTGAACTGATCCTCCCGATCTTCCTGCCCCCGTTGCTCTTCGCGACCGCGCAGAAGAGTTCCTGGGCGGTCTTCCGGGTCCGGTGGCGGACGCTTCTGCTCATGGCGGTGGCGCTGGTGGTGGTTTCGACGGCGGCGGTTGCCGGAGCCGCGTGGCTCATGATTCCGGGGATCGGCATTCCTGCGGCGATCGCACTGGGTGCCATGGTGGCTCCGCCGGACCCCGTGGCGGTTGAATCCGTTGCCGGGCGCGTCCACATGCCGCGCAGGCTCATCACCGTGTTGCAAAGCGAAGGCCTGTTCAACGACGCGGCCGCGATCGTGATCTTCCAGGCCGCAGTGGCAGCGACGGTTTCAGGCACCAAGCTGGGGGCCGGCGTCGTACTCCAGTTCGTCATCGGTGCTGCTTTGGCCGTCATTGTCGGCATCGCGATGGGCTGGTTGACGCGGCTGATCACCAAGCTCGTCACCTCGATGGTGGCCCGAAGTGCCGTGACACTGGTGATTCCCTTCGCTGCATACATCCTGGCTGAAGAGCTGCACGCTTCGGGGGTGATCGCCGTCGTCGTCACCGCCCTCGAGACACAGCGGCACGCGCGGTCGCAGGACGCGGCCGAGCGCGTCACGCGCACCGCCTTCTGGGATGTGGTGGACCTCCTTGCGACGGGCCTGGCCTTCGGCCTTGTCGGGCTGGAGATCCGGCATGTGATCCGGGACGAGGGCGCCGCCATCTACGGCATGATCGGCCCGGCCGTGGCGGTGTGCGCGCTCGTGTTCGTTGTCCGTTTCGCCTGGCTCGGGCTTTTGGCAGTTTCGGCCCGCAAGCGGAAGAACCTGCTGCAGCCAACGTCCCCCAAAGAGGTCCTGATCCTGACCTGGTGCGGCATGCGCGGCCTCGCGACGCTCGCCCTTGCCCTGGCCCTTCCGCTGACCATTGCCGACGGCAGCGACTTCCCTGCCCGGCACGAGATCCTGGTCATCGCCTGCGCCGTACTGTTGGCCACCCTGGTGCTGCCGGGGCTGACCCTTCCGTGGCTCATGCGCGTGCTCAAGGCATCCGGGGACGGTTCGCAGGAAAAGGATGCCGCGAGGCTCTTGGCCAAGCGCGCCCAGACTGCCGCGATCTCGGCGCTCAAGGAGCATGATCTGATGAAGGAGCTGCCCGCGGACAAGGTGGCCCTCGTCAAGGAAAAGATGACCCGCCTGCATGCCGAGCTGCTGGACGGGACATTGAAGAACGAGTCCGACGCCGAAAAGCGCCAACGCGGCAGGGAACTGGCGATCGCGGTCCAGACCATCGCCCTGGACGCCGCGCGCCAGGAAGTGGTCGCGGCGCGGGCCGAGCCTGGCATGGATCCCGAGGTGGCGGACCGGGTGCTGCGCCAGCTGGACCTGCGCACCATGGCGATGCCGGACTAGCGGCCCGCGCCGACGGGAACGGCCGGCACCGCAGACGCGACTAGGCGCGCCGCAACACCAGATCCAAGGAGTTCTTCTCTACGTGGTCCAGTGCGTGGCGCACGGCGCCGATGCCCACAATCGCATCGCCCAACGGCGATGCCGCCAACCGCGGGGGAGTGGCGGTGTAGACGGCCAGTTTTCGGGCGGCCGGCTCAAGAAGGACCGACGCCGAATCTGCCACGGCGCCGCCGATCACCACGAGCTCCGGGTTGAGCAAGATGGCCACCGTGGAGACCACCCGGGCAAGCCGGTCCGAAAGCCGGTCCAGGATGTCCAGCGCCACCTCGTCACCCTGGGCAGCGGCGGCGAAGACCTGCTGTGCCGTGACCTCCTGGCCCGCCGGGACTGCGGTCCGCAGCGTGGTTTTCGATTTTCCCGCAAGGGCTTCCGCTGCCCACAATCTGGCCAGCGCGGCGAGGCCGTGTGCCGATCCGACTCCGTCAACCATGTCCAGGTAGGCCATCTCGCCGGCGCCGCCGCGGCTGCCATGAAGCAGACGGCCGGATTCCACCAGGCCCGCGCCGAAACGCTCACCGGCAAGGAGCACTGCGAGGTCCTGCACGCCGCTGCCGGCGCCCCGCCAACATTCGCCCAATGCCGCCAAGTTGGCATCGTTCTCCAGCATTACCGCCCATCCGTGCAGGTCGTGCAGGGCCTTCTTCAGGCCGACGTCGAACAGGCTCCAGAACGGCTGGCTGACGAGGATGTTTCCGTCCCGGCCCACCGGGGCGGCAAGCCCGACCGTCACCGCAAGGACCTTGTCCGGTGCCACTCCGGCAGCCTCGAGGGCGATCAGCGCGGTCTGGCTGATGACGCCGATCCGTTCCTCGGCGTCGATCTCCCTGGCGCGAAATGGCTTGCTGGCCCGTCCCGTGAACTTGCCGCGTAGATCGGCCACCACCACGGTGGTCTTGAGGATGCCGACGTCGATTCCCAAGACGCAGCCGGCGCTTTCGTCGAGCTCGAAGCGCCGTGCGGGCCGGCCTTTCTGGTAGGTATCCGAATCTTTTTCCAGCTCGCGGATCCAGCCCCGGGCCATGAGGTCTTCGCACACGGAAATGGTGGTGGCGCGGGTCAGTCCGGTGGCGTCCATCAGCTCGGAAACGGTCACGGCGTTGGAGGAACGGATGGCTCCGAGCACCGTGGCCGCGTTGAACCGCCGGAGCATCTGCGGAGTGGCAGTCGCGATGTCAGGCATGCCCTGTTGACCTCCTGTAGGTATGCGTCACATAATACTTGAGGTACTAAATTTAGATTCTAAATAAAAGTCCCATCCATCGAAGCGCCGACACAGAACAGGATTCCCTTTGTCCTCCACCGCCACCATGGCAACCCACTTCGACTCCGAGCGCTCCGAGCGCATGGCCGATCCCAACTGGTGGCGCCAAGCGGCTGTCTACCAGATCTACCCTCGCAGTTTTTCGGATGCGAACGGCGATGGTTTGGGCGATATCAAGGGCATTACCGCCAAGGTGCCGTACCTGAAGTCCCTCGGCATTGACGCGGTCTGGTTGAGCCCGTTCTACCCCTCGGCCCTTGCTGACGGTGGCTACGACGTCGACGACTACCGCAACGTGGACCCCAAGCTGGGCACCCTGGCCGACTTCGATGAGATGGCGGCCGCCCTGCACGCTGCAGGGATCAAATTGATCGCGGACATCGTCCCGAACCACTCCTCGGACCGGCACGAATGGTTCAAGGAGGCGCTGGCTTCCCCGAAGGGCTCGGCTGCCCGTGAGCGCTACATCTTCCGCGACGGACTGGGCGAGAACGGCGAACTGCCCCCGGCCGACTGGGACTCGGTATTCGGGGGCCCGGCCTGGGAACGCATCACCGAACCTGACGGCACCCCGGGGCAGTGGTACATGCACATCTTCACCAAGGAGCAGCCGGACTTCAACTGGGACAACCCCGAGGTCCGCGAGGACTTCCTGAAGACCCTGCGCTTCTGGTCCGACCGCGGCGTGGACGGCTTCCGCATCGACGTCGCGCATGCCCTCACGAAGGACCTGCCGGAGGTTCTGCCTTCCAAGAACGAGCTGCCCAAAGAAGGCGAAAACGCTTTGGGCGCCCACCCGTTCTGGGACCGCGACGAGGTGCACGAGATCTACGCCGAGTGGCGCAAGGTCTTCAACGAGTACAACCCGCCCCGGACGGCCGTCGCCGAAGCGTGGGTCCACGCGGACCGCCGAGCCCGCTACGCCAGCCCCGAGGGCCTGGGCCAGGCCTTCAACTTCGACCTCCTCCAGGCCGATTTCGATGCCGGCCAGTTCCGCACGATCATCACCAAGAACCTGAGCGAGGCTGCCGCGTCCGGTGCTTCGTCCACGTGGGTCTTCTCCAACCACGACGTCGTCCGGCACGCCACGCGCTACGGCTTGCCCGCGGGTGGCGGCCGTGACGGCCTGGGCCAGGACGGCAAGCAATGGCTGCTCGACGGCGGTTCGGCCGCCGACGTCGACGCCGAACTCGGCTTGCGCCGTGCCCGCGCCGCGTCCCTGCTCATGTTCGCCCTGCCAGGCTCCGCGTACCTGTACCAGGGCGAAGAACTGGGGCTGCAGGAAGTCGGCAACATCGCCGCCGGCCAGCGCCAGGACCCGGCGTTCTTCCGCAACCCGGGAGTGGACGTCGGCCGCGACGGTTGCCGTGTCCCGCTGCCGTGGACCAGCGAAGGTTCGTCGTTCGGCTTCGGCGATGGACATGCCCACTTGCCGCAGCCCGAATGGTTCGCAGGCTACGCCGTGGACGCGCAGGAGAACGTTCCCGGCTCCACGCTGGAGCTGTACCGCAAGGCCCTGAAATTGCGTTCGGAACTCCGGGCAGCCGAGGATCTTGAATGGATCCCCTCCAGCAACGAGTCCGTGCTGCACTTCGCCCGGCCCAACGGCTGGCAGTCGGTGACGAACTTCGGCACCGAGCCGGTGGCACTTCCGGAAGGTACCGTCGTCGTGAGCAGCGCACCGCTCGAGGCCGGCAAGCTCCCGGCGAACACGACTGCCTGGATCGTCTAGTCCCTCCATGCAACGCGGGGTCACTTACGGCCCATAATGTCCCTCGGGACGGGCCGTAAGTGACCCCGCGTTGCTGTGCGTTGTGAAAGAGTTGGAAAAATGACTGCAAAGAGTGAAACCCCCACCGGCCGGCTCATCTATGGCTGCATGGGCCTCGGAGGTCCGTGGGAAGGCAGCGAATACGGGGCTGCCGAAATTGAGCAGGCCGCGTCCGCGATCGAAGCCGCGATGGGCATCGGGATCGTCCTGTTCGACCATGCCGACATCTACCGCAGCGGCAAGTCCGAGGCAGTGTTCGGCGAGGTCCTGGCCGGGACGCCTGGGCTGCGGGAGAAGATCCAGCTCCAGACCAAGTGCGGCATCCGGCTCGGCCAGCCCGGAGTCGAAGGCCACTACGACCTCAGCAAGGACGCCATCCTGGAACGGGTCAACGGAAGCCTGGAACGGCTCAGGACCGACTACGTCGACGTGCTGCTGCTCCACCGCCCCGATCCCCTGATGGAACCAGCAGAGGTGGCGTCCGCCGTCGGGCAGCTCATGGCGGAAGGCAAGGTGCGGCAATTGGGCGTGTCCAACATGTCCGGCGCCCAGATCGCCTTCCTGCAGGACCAGCTGGAGGTGCCGATCGTGGCCAACCAGCTGGAAATGAGCCTGCACCGGCGGGCTTGGCTTGAGGGCACTGTGCTGGTCAACCACGACGATGCCCTCGGCTACAGTTTCCCGCACGGCACCTTGGAACACTGCATCAGCCAGGGGATTGAGCTGCAGGCCTACGGATCCCTCGCCCAGGGCAGGTACACGGGATCGACGCCGGATTCCCAGACTGCCGCCGACACCGCAACTGCCGCTCTGGTCGCCCAGCTCGCGGAAGCAAAGGGTGTCACTCCTGAGGCCGTGTTGTTGGGGTGGCTCATGAAGCATCCGGCACGCATTTCCCCTGTGCTGGGCAGTTCCAACCCGGCCCGGATCGCGGCCTGCGCGGATGCTGCCGCCGTCGCCGCAGCCATGACCCGGACCGAGTGGTACAGCCTGTGGGTGGCTGCGCGGGGCAGCAAACTCCCCTAAAGCGCGTTAAAGGCAGCTACAACGGCGCGACAGGGGAGTAGGCGGACGAGTCACCCTGGATCGACTGGCTCGGCTTGCCGTCCACTCCCACCGGGATATCGCCGGCGATCGTCACACGGTTGAGCTTGCGCGGCTGGCCGTCGTAGTTGTCGGGGGCGTAGTGCTGGGTGATGCGGTTGTCGAAGAGCACCAGCTGGTTCGGCTCCCAGTTCACGCGCACCACGTTCTCCGGACGGGTGACGTAGGCCTGCAGCAAGCGGATGATGTCCTTGGACTCCGTGTTGGACAGCCCCACGATCCGAAGGCGCTGCGCGAAGCCCCCAATGAACAATCCGCGCTCGCCGGTCAGGGGATGGACACGCACCACAGGGTGGGCGGTTTCGAACTTGATGCGGGTGAATTCCTTGCGGCGCTCATCGGCATTCTCATGTTCCAGGTTCTTCGGCACCGAGTAGTCGTAGTCGTTGGTGTGGATCGCCCAGAGCGTGTCCGCGAAATTCCGGAGCTCATCCGGCAAATCCGAGTATGCCCCGGCCGAAGAAGCAATCAGCGTCTCGCCACCGTAGGACGGAAGGTCGATGCTGCGCAGGGTCGAAGCCTGCGGCGGGTTGACCACGAACGTGACGTCGGTGTGCCAGTTGTTGGCCGAACCGTTCTCGCTGTCCACGGGCAAGACGTTCTCTTCGCCCTCCACGGACGCAACCGTCGGATGCGCCGTGGTGAGCGGCCCGAAGTGGCTGGCGAATTTCACCTGGGCCTCGTCGCTGAGAATGTTGGCCTCCCGGAAAACGAGGGCCTTGTGTTCGTTGAGCGCGGCCCGGATCTGCCCCACGGTTTCCGGGGAGAGATCGCCGCTGAGGTCGAAGCCGCGGATTTCGGCGCCGATACGGGATCCGAGCTTGGCGAATTCCAACTTTGTTTCGGTAATGACGGACATTTTGTTCCTGTTCTGTTGTGACTTGCGGGATGGATGGATTGACGGTCAGGACCCGGACCCGACGGCGGTCCGCCAGCGGGAGAAATGCCGTTCCAGGGCTACAAGGAGGAAATTCACGGCCAATCCCAGAAGGGACACCGTGAGAATGCCGGCGTACATATCCGGGATCAGGAAACTGCTCTGGGCATTCACAATGAGGTAGCCGAGGCCGGCCTTCGCCCCCACCATTTCCGCCGCGATCAACACCAAAATGGAGGCCGTGCCGGCCATGCGGATTCCCGTGAAAATGGTGGGCACAGCGGAAGGCAGGATCACTTTGCGGAACAGGGCGAGGCTCGAGAGGCCGAGCGACTTCGCGGCCCGGATGAGCAGCGGATCCACGGTCTTGACGCCCGCGATCGTGTTGAGCAGGACCGGGAAGAACGCCGCGTAGGCCACGATGCTGATCTTGGACTCCTCGCCGATCCCCAGCAGCAGTGTGAAAACAGGCAGCAGTGCAAGCGCGGCAGTGTTGCGGAACAACTCCAGGAGCGGGTTCAACACCGAATTGAGCCGCCCGTACCAGGCGATCAGCAGCCCGAGGGAAACGCCGGCCACGAGGGCCGCGCCGAATCCCGACACCGAACGGGTGAGGCTCGCGGCCAAATGCCCCTGGATGGTGCCGGATTCGAACAGCTTGCCCCACGCGGCCAGGACCTCGTGCAAGGGCGGCAGGAATACCCGGGTTGACGGCCTCGCCAGATATGTCGGCCCGAGCTCCCAGAGACCCAGGAACGCGATGATCCCGGCGGACTTCCACAGGACGGAACCGGCGCGGGCGGCGGCTGTCCGCACAAAGGCGGGTGCCGCCGTCGTGCTCCTACGCCCCTCCTGCGCCGGACCGGAGTGCCCGACGGCGGGCGCTTGCTTTGGCGCGGCGCTCGCCGCGGGCTGTTGCGCGAGTGTTGTGGTCATCAGGCTGCGCTCCTTTCGGGAGTTGTTCCAGGGGCTTCATCCGGGGCGGTGCCGTCCGGCTGGATCTTGCGGTGCCCGGCGTCCTGGGCGAGGCGGACTTCGTCGTGCAACAGGGTCCAGACCTTGTGCCGTTGTTCGACGAAGGCGGGGTGCGAACGGATGTCGTCGCCGCCGTCGCGGTCCGGGATGTCCACGTCCACGATTTCCTTGAGCCGTCCGGGCCGGGCGCTGAGGACGGCGACACGCTGCCCGAGGTACACGGCCTCGTCGATGCCGTGCGTGATGAAGACAATCGTCTTTCCCGTGGCCCGCCAGATCCGCAGGAGCTCGTCCTGGAGCTGTTCGCGGGTCTGGGCGTCCAGGGCTGCGAAGGGTTCGTCCATGAGGAGCACATCGGGCTCGTAGGCGAGGCTCCGGGCGATGGCCACCCGCTGCTTCATGCCACCCGAGAGCTCATGCGGGAAACGGTCCTCGAAACCGGCCAAGCCAACCAGTTTGAGGTATTCGCTTGCCTTGGCGGCACGTTCGCGCCGGTTGAGCCTGCGCCCGTCCGGGCCTTTGCCTTCGAGCCCGATCGACACATTGGCCGATGCCGTGCGCCAGGGAAAGAGCGCGTACTGCTGGAAAACAACGGCACGGTCCTTTCCAGGTCCCGTCACGGGCCGGCCGTCCACCAATACCTCGCCGGAGGTGGGCGTGGACAGGCCAGCCACGAGATCCAGCAAGGTCGTCTTGCCCGAACCACTCGGCCCCACCAAGGTGAGGAACTCGCCGTCGCGCAGGTCCAGGCTCAGGGAGTCGAGGGCGGTCAGCGTGGCGGGCTCTTGCGTGCCGGTCTTGCCAGCCGCGCCGCGTTGGGAGGCCTTGGAGCCCTTGCCGGGGCGGACGGTGAATTGCTTGGTGACATTGCGGAGGCTGATTTTTGCGGTCATCACTATCCCTTCGCTGTGCTTGGGGTTGGGGAGTTCGATGCGAGATCGTTGAACTTGTTCGTGTAGTACTTCGACGGCGTGAGATCGTTCTTGACGATTCCCGAGCTCTTCAGCCACGCGGACCAGCGGGTGAAGTCCTCGTCCTTGATCACGCCGTTGTCGGGTACGCCGGGGCTCTTCCAGTACTGCAGGTTCGCGGTGCTCTCGTTGCGTCCGCGGGCCTCGATGATCTTCTTGAAGCGTGCGATCACTTGTTCGCGCGGCGTCTCGGTCTCCCACTTGATGGCCTTGGCCACGCCGGTTGCAAAAGTCCGGGCCGTGTTGGGGTTCTTTTCGATGAAGTCGTTGCGGAGCACGTACTGTCCGCCGGCAAAGGTGCCGAAGAGTTCATAGTCGTTGAAGAGCGAGCGCAGCCCGCCCGCGGCAACGGCATGGTCCTGCAGGACCCCGCCCAGGCTGCCTGCGTCTACCTGGCCGCGGCGCACGGCTTCTTCCGTGTCGTTGGGCGCGAGCACTACTAGTTGTACTTGCTTGATTTCGTCCTGGCTGAGGCCGTTCTTGCTGAGGTAGGTGTTGATGACGGCTTCGGAATGCGCGCCCAGGGTGTTGACGCCGATCTTCTTGCCGATGAGGTCCCTGGCGGTTCTGATGGGGCTGTCCGCCTTGACGTAGAAGCCGTTGAAGGTCTTCGCATCTTCGCCGTAGTAGTTCACGACGGCGGTCACCGGAGCCCCTGCCTCAATCAGCTTCACCACGGCTCCGGCGAACGCTCCGCCGAAGTCGGTCTGGTTGGTGGCCGCCGACTGGATGTCCTGGGGACCGCTGATGGTGTTGCCTACCCAGTTGAGTTTGAGGTCACCCAGGTAACCGAGGTCCGCCGCCAGTTCGGGGAGGCCGACGTTGTTGGCCGAGCCCTGGTAGCGGAGCTCCTTGACCTCCGGTTGGCCGGCTGTCTGGTTTCCCGCTTGGGCATTGCCGCCGCAGCCGGTCACCGTCAGCGCAAGTACGACGGCGGCCGCGACGCTTAGCAGGGGCTGGTGCAGTTTCATGGGAGCTACTTTCTGGGGAGTGGATTTCGTTTCTCCGGACGCGGTCAGGAGAAGACCGAACCGCCGGTGGGAACGATGTAAGCGCATGTCCACTGCTCAGGGGAAGCCCGGCGGTAACGCCCGGAAACGCCGGGAAACCGGGCGAAATCCGGCGAAATGCACGCGCAACTCCGGGCAATGCAAGGACTCATTTCGCACTGCGTCTCCGGGTTGAGCTGCATTGCGCTGCGGGCTCCCCGAAGTGCGCCAAACCCAACTGACTCGCAGTTGTTGTCGTTTTGACGGCGCATAACGACAACAACTGTGAGCCAGTTGGGGCGGGGGTGTGCCTGTCACAATTGTTTTGTTCGTATTGATGCCCACGCCGGCGCCCGATTCTTAGCGTTCCCGGCGGCTGGCCGGATACGGTAGATACATGACGTCTAGCACCGCCGCCGAGTCCATTCGGTCCACCCGCAAAATTCCCGCCGACATTGCCCGCTCCTGGCTTCTCGTGAACGCCATGAAGACAGAGCTTTTCGACCAGTCGGCCTCATCGCGCGCGGACGCCATCATCCTTGACATCGAGGACGCTGTGGACCCGTCCCAGAAGGACATTGCCCGCG
This sequence comes from Arthrobacter sp. NPDC080073, assembly GCF_040686575.1. Lineage (NCBI taxonomy): Bacteria > Bacillati > Actinomycetota > Actinomycetes > Micrococcales > Micrococcaceae > Arthrobacter > Arthrobacter sp. NPDC080073. Next base: position 165,501 of record NZ_JBFBKR010000004.1, on the reverse strand, counting down.
ACAATGTCATCAACTGGCTGCGCGGCGGCGGCCAGGCCTGGGTCCGCATCAACGACGCCACAAGCCCGTTCTGGGCCGACGACCTCGCCGGCCTGCGTGGCACGCCCGGCCTCTTGGGCGTCATGCTGGCCAAGACCGAGTCCGCGGACCAGGTCACCGAGTCCTTCCACCGCATGGACGGCAAGACCCCGGTGGTCGCCCTTGTGGAATCGGCCCTCGGCATCGAGGAAGCCAACCACATCGCCCGTGCCCAGGGCGCCTTCCGCCTGGCCTTCGGTTCGGGCGACTTCCGCCGGGACACGGGCATGGCCGCCACGCCTGAAGCAATGGCCTACCCGCGTGCCAAGCTCGTCGTCGCGAGCCGCGTGGGCAACCTGCCGGGCCCCATCGACGGCCCGACCGTCGGCACCAACCACCCGATCCTGCGCGAGCAGACCGGCATTACGGTGACCATGGGCATGACCGGCAAGCTCTGCCTGGCCATCGACCAGACCACGGTCATCAACGAGGTCATCAGCCCCACGCCGTCGGACGTCGCCTGGGCCACCGACTTCATGAACGACTTCGAAGCCAACGGCAGGGTCATCCGCGACGGTTCGGACCTTCCGCGCCTCGGCCGCGCCGAAAAGATCATGAAGCTCGCCGTGGCCTTCGGAGTCCAGCCCTCCCTGTAAGGGCACACGTCACACCCGCCGACGTAGGGGCACCCACCGACGCTCGCTCACATATGTCCGGCTTTTTCATGACGCTAGCTCACAAACAAGCCCAAACGACGGGATCCTCCTGCAGATCATCTGAGCGAGGGTTTGAGGAAAGCGGGCCATAGGTGAGCGGGGGTTTGCGGAAAGGCGGTCATAGCTGAGCGAGGGTCGGTAGGTTTGTCGGGTTTCCGGCCCTGCAGGACCCGCTGTTCTGCCAAGTGCCCTAAACTTGGGTGGTGCTGAACGAATTCTGGGCTACTGCTTCCACCACCTACAAGACGCTGGTTTTCGGCGCGATGGGGCTTATCGCCGTCGGGATCATCCTCACGATCATCGGCAACACTTCCCATAACCAAGGCCTTGCGCTGACGTCGTTGTTCGTGATCGGCCTCGGCCTGGTCCTGCATGTCGTGGGCATGGTGGTACGCGGACAGCAGGTCCGCAAGGGCTTGAAGAAGTAGCCTGCGGAGCATGGCGATGACCCAGCATGCGGTGGTGATCGCCGGAGGTGGCCCCACTGGGCTGATGCTGGCGGGCGAGTTGGCATTGGCCGGCGTCGACGTCGCGATTGTCGAGCGGCGTCCAAACCAGGACCTCGCCGGCTCACGCGCAGGTGGTCTGCACTCACGCACCATCGAGATCCTCGATCAGCGCGGAATCGCTGATCGGTTCCTGTCCGAGGGGCAGGTGGCCCAGGTCGCCGGGTTCGGCGGCGTCCGTTTTGACATCAGCGACTTTCCCACCCGGCACAACTACGGGCTCGGGCTGTGGCAGAACCACATCGAGCGCATCCTGGCAGGCTGGGTTGCCGAGCTGGCGGTGCCGATCTATTACGGACGCGAGGTGACCGGATTCGCGCAGGACCAGACCGGCGTCGACGTCGAGCTGTCCGCCGACCAGGCGCTGCGCGCGGAATACCTTGTCGGGTGCGACGGCGGCCGCAGCCTGGTCCGTAAGGCGGCCGGAATCGAATTCCCCGGGTGGGATCCGACCACGAGCGCCCTGATCGCCCAAGTGGAGATGGCCGAGCAGCCGCCCTTGGGCGTCCACACCAATCCTTTCGGCATCCACTCCTTCGGCAAGTTGGAGTACAAGATTCTCGACGGCAAGGTGGTCTACGCGGATGGCGGGCCCGTCGGAGTCATGGTGACCGAACAGCACGTGGGACCCGCCACCGAACCCACCCTCCAAGACTTGAGCGAGGCGCTCATCGCCGTTTGCGGGACGGATTACGGGATCCACAGTCCCATCTGGATCTCCAGGTTCACCGACATGACCCGGCAGGCCGCGAGTTACCGCGACAGGCGGGTCCTGCTCGCCGGCGACGCCGCACACGTGCATGCCCCGGACGGTGGACAGGGCCTCAATACCGGTGTGCAGGATGCCGTGAACCTGGGATGGAAGCTGGCCCAGGTTCTCAAGCGGGCATCGCCTGAAAGCCTCCTCGACACCTACCACGCCGAGCGCCACCCGGTGGCCGCCCGCGTGCTGCGCAACACGATGGCGAGTGTCGCGCTTCGCCGGCCGGACGAACGCACGAAAGCCGTGGGCGAGGTCATTGTCGAACTCCTCGGCATGGAGGAACCGCGCAAGCGCTACGCCGCGATGCAGTCCGGCCTCGATGTGCATTACGACGTCGGCGAGGGGCACCCGCTGCTCGGACGCCGCATGCCCGATCTCGACCTCGCCACCCCAAGCGGTCCGCTGCGTGTCTTCACGCTGCTGCACGACGCCCGGCCGGTGCTCCTCAACCTTGGCGAGCCGGGCGGCATCGACATCATGCCGTGGGCGGACCGCGTTCAGCTGATTGACGCCACATACACCGGGACCTGGGAGCTCCCGGCACTCGGCGCGGTCACTCCTCCCGCCGCCGTATTGATCCGGCCCGACGGATACGTGGCCTGGGTGGGAGACCGAACCCGGCTGGGCCTCGACGTCGCGCTGAGCCGATGGTTCGGACCGCCTGCCGCGGGGTAGCGGCCCGGCGTCGACGCTAATCCGGAGACACGTCCCGGGCCGATAGGGTTGGAGCATGACTATTAACCCGGATTTGCAGGGCCGCAGCTACCCTGCCGCAGAGGTGTACGACGTCGGCCGCGAAAAGATCCGGGAGTTCGCCCGGGCCGTGAAGGCCACCCATCCCGCCCACTTCGACGTCGAAGCCGCCAAGGCCCTGGGCCACAGCGACCTCGTCGCCCCGCCGACCTTCGCCATCATTGTCGCCCAGCGGGCCGATGCGCAGCTGATCGAGGACCCCGATTCCGGGATCGACTTCAGCCGCGTAGTGCACGCCGACCAGCGCTTCACGCACCACCGCCCGATCGTTGCCGGGGATCGGTTGCGGGCCGAACTGCACGTCGACGGCGTCCGCGCCATGGGCGGCGGGGCCATGATCACCACGCGTTCGGAAATCTTCGCGGTCCGCGAGGACAACCAGCACGAGAGGGTCGCCACCACCACTTCGTCCATCCTGGTCCGCGGAGAGGGACAGTAACCATGAGCTTGAAACTTGAAGAACTCGCCGTCGGTCAGGGAATCGGCACCCGCAGCATCGAGGTCACGCGCCAGGACCTGGTCAAGTACGCCGGCGCATCCGGCGACTTCAACCCGATCCACTGGAACGAATCCTTCGCCACCAGCGTCGAACTTCCCGGAGTCATCGCCCACGGCATGTTCACCATGGGCTCCGCCGTGCAATTGGTGAGCGACTGGGCCGGCGACCCCGCCGCCGTCGTCGACTACCAGACGCGCTTCACCAAACCGGTGCTGGTCGCCGACACCACCGGTACCAGCGAGCCCGGCGCCGTGATCGAGGTTGCCGGAGTGGTGGGAGCGCTCGACGCCGAAGCCCGCACCGCGCGCATTGACCTGACCGTCACCTTTGCCGGCCAGAAGGTCCTCATGAAGTCCCAGGCCGTTGTGAAGCTCGCTTGAGCAGGCTGCAACAATCAGCACCTCGCGCCACCGCGGCGGAATTGTCGCGGTGGCGCAATGCTGTGGTGGCCGCGTACGGCGCCAGCGGCCTGGCCTTCTCGTCCTGGGTCTCCCGCTTGCCCGCGATCCGCGATGGCCTGAACCTGACGCCCGGCACGGTTGGCCTCCTGCTCATGTGCATGACGGTGGCATCGTTCCTCTCGGTGTCCGCGTCCGGGATGATCGTGATCCGGCTCGGATCACGACTGACCACGCGGATTGGCGGCGCCATGGTGGGCCTCGGCCTGGCGGTGGCCGGTTTTGGCACGTCCGTGCTGGCCAACCCCGTGGTGGTGGCGCTTGGACTCATGGTGATCGGGCTCGGCACGGCCAGCTGGAACACGGCATCCAACGTAGAGGGAGCGTCGCTTGAACGCGCCCTTGAGCGGCACATCATGCCCCGTCTCCACGGATCCTTCAGCCTCGGCACCGTTGCGGGCGCAGGGCTCGGCGCTTGGGCCGCTGCCGCGGGACTGCCGGTCTTCTGGCATCTGGCTGCGGCCGGCGTGGTGGTCGCGGTCTCGGTGGTGACAGCAACTGCATGGTTCCGTGCGGACTCGACGCCGGTAGCGCCCGCAAAGGCCTTCAAACCCGGAAAAACGGACACCTTTGAAGATCCTTCAACCGGTCCCTTGCCCATCATCCGGCCCGGCAAGCAGGGACCGGCCGAACCATTGGACAGCAAGCGCATGGTGGCGCGGGCGTGGCGCGAACGCCGGACCCTCCTGCTTGGATTGCTCGTCCTGGGGCTCGCCTTGGCTGAGGGCGCGGCGGGGGACTGGGTGGCCTTGGCCTTGGCCGACGGCCACGGTCAATCCGATGCCGCCGGAGCCATCGGCTATGGAATCTTCGTGACGTTCATGACTGTGGGCCGCTTTGCCGGGACCGTGGTCCTGGACCGCTTCGGACGCGTGCCTGTAATGCGCTGGTGCTCGGCCACGGCCGTGGTGGGGCTGGCACTCTTTGTCTTCTCCCCGGTACCGTGGCTCGCCTTTGCGGCACTGGCCCTTTGGGGCCTGGGTGCTTCTTTGGGGTTCCCGGTGGGCATGTCCGCTGCCGCGGACGATCCGGCCCACGCAGCGGCCCGGGTTTCTGTGGTCTCCACGATCGGCTATGGGGCGTTCCTTTGCGGTCCGCCGCTGTTGGGACTGCTGGCGGAGCACTTCGGCATCCTGCATTCCTTGCTCGCCGTCCTGGTCCTGCTCGTAGCAAGCTTCTTCCTGGCGCCCGTCTCGCGGAAGCGCGCCCCTGAGCTGGCGCGCCCCTGAGTCGGGGCGCCCGTGAGTCGGCGCGCCCCTGAGTCGGCCAGGGCAGGCAATCCCCGCTAGGCTTGTTTGGTGACCCAGACGATGCTTTCCGAACTGACCACGGCCGCCGTTGGTGGGCCTGCCGGCACCTTGGTGGAGGCCCGCACCGAAGGGGAAATCATCGACGCCGTCCGCTCGGCGGATGCCGCGGGCGAGAAACTGCTCATCATCGGTGGGGGATCCAACCTTCTGATCTCCGACGCCGGATATCCGGGCACCGTCCTCAAGATCGCCTCGCAAGGCTTCACCGTGAACTCGGAGGATAGCTGCGGAGGGGTCTCTGTGGTGGTCCAGGCCGGTCACAATTGGGATGCCCTCGTGGAGCACTCCGTGCTGCACGCGTGGTCCGGGCTGGAAGCCCTCTCAGGCATCCCGGGCGCCACGGGCGCCACTCCTGTGCAGAATGTGGGCGCCTATGGTGCCGACGTCTCCCAGACCATCGCCGCAGTGCGTACCTGGGACCGCGAACGCAACGCCGTTCAAACCTTCACCAACTCCGAGCTCAAGTTCGGCTACCGGGACTCCATCCTCAAACAGACCACCACCGAGGGCTCACCGCGCTACGTGGTGTTGACGGTTGAATTCCAGCTGCCGCTTGGACGCATGAGCGCGCCCATCCGGTACGCGGAGCTGGCCCGGTCCCTCGGGGTCGAAGCCGGGAAGCGCGCGTATTCCAACGACGTCCGGCGTGAAGTCCTGCGGCTGCGTGCCTCCAAGGGCATGGTCCTGGACGCTTCGGACAGGGACACGTATTCCACGGGTTCCTTTTTCACCAACCCGATTGTGCCGGCCACAGCGGCGGCAGCGCTGCCCGAGGGAGCGCCGCAGTACCCGGCCGGAAACGATGGCCTCGTCAAGCTGTCTGCGGCCTGGCTGATCGACCAGGCCGGCTTCGGAAAGGGCTTCGGACTCGAACCCGAAAGCGTCTCCGGCGGCCGCGCCTCGCTGTCCACCAAACACACCCTGGCTATCACCAACCGGGGAGGAGCCAGCGCGGAGGACATGGTGGCGATCGCCCGCGAGGTGCGTCGCGGCGTCGTCGAGCGTTTTGGCATTGAACTGCACCCGGAGCCGCTGTTGATCGGTCTGGCCCTGTAGGAGGGCGCTCAGCGCTTTCCGGTCGGAAGGACCTTGTTGAGCAGCAGGAACGTCAGCCCGCAACTGGCGGCCCCCAGGAGGAAGATCTGGCTGAACGCTATGCTCTGCGGCGACGGACCGCCAGGCGAAATCCAGCCGGCTGCCGCGAAGCCTGCCACGCCCAGGAGCATGACGATGGCTGCGAGCAGGAAGCTGCGCACGTGATCGCCCGCGCCTGTCTGGAACGCCGATTCGGTATCGTCGAGGTCCCGGTCGGACGGTGGCTGGCATGCGGTAGCAAGGCCAAGGAGGAGGGCCGCGGCGCCGGTAGCGGCGAGTCCCACTTCCTGGACAGTCTGCATCGACGGGGACAATCGCACCCCCGCGCCAACAGCTATTGCCAGGCCGCAGACAAGCCCGACGGCGGCGGCGCACCAACCAGCGGCCGCTAACCGCCGGCTGAGCGGCCGCAGCAGCGGACCTAACTCACCGAACAGCATTCCCCTAGCGTAGGTGGGCCCGCTGGAAGGCCCCTGTGAGCGGAGTGGGAGTTCTTCTCCCGTGCTATGGAGGACCGAAGCTGTCCGCCGTGCGCCCTATGATGGGGCCATGGCAGCTTCGGCTAAGATCAGCGTCACTCCCAAAGTCATGGGCAGGCTGCGCCTTGCGAGCCAAGGATTGCTTGGGGGTTTCAGTAGCCCCGCCGAATGCGTTTCCAGGATGGGCGCCATGCAGGCCCAGGACCTGGCCTCGGCGTTCTGGGCCGTGGGGCAGCGGGTTCCTGGTTCCGGCCTCTCGAAGGTATTGGAGGCGCTGGAGAACGGCACAGTGGTCCGGTCCTGGCCTATGCGGGGAACGCTGCACCTGGTGCCACCACGGGACTTGCGCTGGATCCTGGCCATCACCACCGAACGATCCATGCGTTCGGTGGCCGCGCGGCACCGGGAACTCGGCATCGACGAAGCAGACATCGCAACGTGCCGGGACCTTGCGCTTGAACGCGTCGCGGGCAGCCCCGGCGCCACGCGCGAGGAGCTTTTTAAGATCTTCGAATCCGCGGGCCAAGTGACCGCGGCCCAACGCGGCATCCATTTGCTTTGGATTCTGTGCCAGAACGCCTGGCTGGTCCAAGGGCCCCCGGCCGGCACAGCGGGCAAAGCCCTTGGACAGCAACTTTTCGTGCCCTTCGATGAGTGGATTCCGGAATCCGCGATGCTGAGCAGGGAAGAAGGGATTGCCGAATTCCTGCTCAGGTATATACGCAGCCACGGACCGGCCACGCTCTTGGACTTCGCGTGGTGGACCCAGATCCCCAAAGCCGAGGTCCGCGCAGCCCACGAGGCTATCCGCGGCCAACTCGTGGAGCTCGTCTTCCGGGAAACGTCCTATTGGCTGTCGCCCGAGACGGCGGCACTGCTCGACGACGGCGTCCCCGGCTCACGGACGGTCCTCGCCTTGCCGGGATTCGATGAATTCCTGCTCGGGTATGCGGACCGCAGCCTTGTCCTGCCACAGGAGCATTTCCAGAAGGTCGTTCCGGGCGGCAACGGGGTCTTCAAGCGGATGATCGTGTCCGGCGGCGAGGTGGTGGGCACGTGGTCCCGCAGCGGCACCGGCCGGAGCGCCGTCGTCGTGCCCGAACCGTTCGCCCCGGAAGGCCTGGCTCCGGCAGCCAAGCGGTCCTTCGAACTCCAGGCAGCAAAGTACCTTCGGTTCATGGAGAGTTGAGGGCACCCAACTGCGAGTCAGTTGTTTAAAAGCAACGAGTCCTAGAGGTTGCCCGTGGCGATCTTCAACATGCGGCGCAGCGGCTCGGCAGCGCCCCAGAGAAGCTGGTCGCCCACGGTGAAGGCGCTGATGTATTCCGGGCCCATCTCAAGCTTGCGGATACGGCCCACGGGGATCTCCAAAGTGCCGGAGGCAGCAACCGGGGTGAGGTCCGCCATGGAGGCTTCCTTGGTGTTGGGCACAACCTTGGACCACTCGTTGTCAGCGTCCAGCAGCTTTTCGATTTCGGCGACGGACAAGTCCTCGCGCAGCTTGAGCGTCAGTGCCTGGGAGTGGGAGCGCATGGCGCCGATACGGACGCAAAGGCCGTCCATCACCACGTGGTCCTTGCCGGGCTTTCCGTTGCCCGTGCCGAGGATCTTGTTGGTTTCCACCCCTGCCTTCCACTCTTCCTTGGACTGGCCGTTGCCGAGGTCGGCGTCGATCCAGGGGATCAGGGAACCGGCCAGCGGGACGCCGAACTGGGTGGCGTCGACGCCGGAGCGCTGGGTCGCCAGGACCTTGCGGTCGATTTCCAGGATCGCCGACGCCGGATCGTCCAGTTCGCTGCTGACTTCGTTGTTGAGGGTGCCGAACTGGTTGAGCAGTTCGCGCATGTGGCGGGCACCGCCGCCCGAGGCCGCCTGGTAGGTCATGGAGGTACCCCACTCGACCAGGTTGTTCTTGAACAGGCCACCAAGCCCCATGAGCATGCAGGACACCGTGCAGTTGCCGCCGATGTAGTCCTTCACGCCGCCGGACAAGCCTGCGTCGATGACGTCGCGGTTGATGGGGTCCAGCACGATGATGGAGTCCTCGTTCATGCGCAGCGTGGACGCGGCATCGATCCATAGCCCGTCCCAGCCACGGCTGCGCAGCTCGCCGTGGACCTGCTTCGTGTAGTCGCCGCCCTGGGCAGTGACAATAATCGGCAGCTTGGCAAGAGTCTCAATGTCGAACGCGTTCTCGAGCTTGCCTGCGCTGCCTTCCGCTGTACCAGCGAATGACGGCGAGGCACCTCCTGCGTTCGAGGTGGAGAAAAATACCGGGTTGATGTTGGCGAAGTCGCCCTCTTCCTGCATGCGCTGCATCAGGACGGAGCCGACCATGCCACGCCAACCGACCAGTCCAACGGACGGATTAGCTGCTGTAGTCATTGGACCAGTCTAGACTTTCGCGGCTCCCGGCCGCTGTCGGTTACGTCACGAGGTGACCCGGACCCAACTGACTGGCAGTAGGTGTCGTTTTGACGCCCCAAAACGACACCTAGTGCGAGTTACTTGGGGGAGGAGTCGGGTTCCTCCAGCAGGGCCGCCTTGCGGGCACGCAAGGCGTAGAACGCGCCAAAGGCGAAGACCTGGGTCACCACTACCAGGACGATGATCCCCAAGATCTTGTTGCCGCCGAGGATCATGGTGAGCCCAACGATCGCGGACAAGAGCGCGAAGAGCGGCAACAACATGTAGCCGAGCACGAACAGGGTCTCAGGTTTCTTCAGCATTCTCAGTCTTCCGTCCGGCGCCACGTGGCGATCCGGTAGTTGGTGCCGTTCTTCGAGGTCAGCCAGCCTTCAGTTGGCACCACGGACTCGAACGTCCACTTCTCGTCGAGCGTCGGCGCGAAAGTGTCACCGTCCGTCTCGACGTCGATCGTGGTGACAACGGCGGCGGTTGCGAGGTCCGCGGCTTGCTCGAAGATCTCGCCGCCACCCAGGATCCAGACCGCCTCGTGGCCCGGCGCGAACTGCGACTCGAGCAGCGCGGTGTCCATGGAATTGACGACGACGGCGCCTTCCGCGCCAGGCGTGCTGCCCCAGCCTTCCTGCCGGGTGATGACGATGTTCGTGCGGTTGGGCAGCGGACGGTACTTATCCGGGAAGGACTCCCAGGTCTTGCGACCCATGATCACGGGATGGCCGCTGGTGACCTTGTTGAAGTGCTTCAGGTCTTCGGGCAGGTGCCACGGCATATCGCCGTCCTTGCCGATGACGCCTGAGGTGGTTTGCGCCCAGATCAAGCCGATTCCGGTCATGCCCGCCGCGATGCCCTCGCTGAACGCCTCGGCGCCCGGGCCGGTTTCTTCGGTGCTCATACTGCCACCGGCGCCTTGATCGAGGGGTGGTGGCGGTAGCCGACTACTTCGAAGTCCTCGAAGGTGTAGTCGAAGATCGAGTCCGGCTTGCGGGCGAAGCGCAGTTGGGGGTACTCGTAAGGCTCCCGGGAGAGCTGCTCTCTGACTTGCTCGACGTGGTTGTCGTAGACGTGGACGTCCCCGCCGGTCCAGACGAAATCGCCGGGCTCAAGGCCCAGCTGCTGGGCCACCATGCAGGTCAGAAGCGCATAGGAAGCGATGTTGAAAGGAACGCCCAAGAACATGTCTGCTGAACGCTGGTACAACTGGCAGGACAACTTGCCGTCGGCAACGTAGAACTGGAAGAACGCGTGGCACGGCGGCAAGGCCATGTCCTTGATCTCGGACACGTTCCATGCCGAGACGATGTGGCGGCGGGAATCCGGGTTGGCGGCCAGGCCCTTCATGAGCTCGGCGATCTGGTCAATGTGCCCGCCATCGGGGGTCGGCCAGCTGCGCCACTGCACGCCGTACACCGGGCCGAGTTCGCCGTCGGCGTCCGCCCATTCATCCCAGATGGTGACACCCTGCTCCTGGAGCCACTTCACGTTCGACTCGCCGCGGAGGAACCACAAGAGCTCCAGCGCGAGCGATTTGAAGTGCACCCGCTTGGTGGTTATGAGCGGGAAACCCTGGCTCAAATCGAAGCGCAACTGGCGGCCGAAAACGCTCCGCGTGCCGGTGCCCGTGCGGTCCGACTTATGCGTGCCGTTGGCCATGACGTCACGCAGGAGGTCTTCATATGGGGTTGGGATGCTCACGCACCCAGCTTACTGGAGTCAGTCGTCGAAGGGCTTGATCTGTTCCACGGCCACGACCCGCTGGCCGTTTCCGCGGGCCACATGGCACACGATCATCTCGCCAGGTGCCAGGTACGGATCCTGGGCAGGCAGCATCTCGCGAAGCTCGGCACCCATGCGCTCGCCGAGCGTCTTCAAGACGGTGGGGAGTGCCGGCCTGTGGGTGCACAGCGCAACCCCGCGCTGCTTGTCGAACAAGCCCTCGACGACGGCGGACGTCTTCTTCGGGCTCCGCTGGTGGTTGTGCTCGGTCAAGGCATCCACAAGTTTCACCTTGGCACCGGCTGACTTGGCGTAGGGCGCGATAGTGGATACGCACCTCGCCCAGGGACTGCTCACGATCCGCATGGGCTTCCAGACGCCCAGTAGCCGCTCCACGGCAAGCGCCTGCCGCAGACCTGTCACGGCCAGCGGCCGGCTGCCTTCGGCCTTGCTCCAGGAGGATCGTGGCTTGGCTTTGGCATGGCGCACCAGAATCAGGGGCCACGTCTCCAGCTCATCATTCAGGTGGGCTTTCGCCAGTGCCTGGAGCGGGGCTACATCCGTCGGGTTGCTCAGGAAACGTGCCGCCTTGTCCGGTGCGGCCCACATGTAGGCGTCCACTTCTTGGCCGTCCGGCTTGATGACGGACCCATTGACCTGGGTGGCCCAATAGTGAACGACCTTCAGCCCGGCCGCCACGTGGTAGTGCGTCGGAGGAAGGGGGATGCCGAGGGCGGCTTTGAGGCCGATTTCTTCCCTGATCTCGCGGACGGCGCACTCCGGGATGGTTTCCCCGGCGTCGAGCTTGCCCTTGGGCCAGGACCAGTCGTCGTACTTCGGCCGATGGATCAGCAGGACCTCAAGGGCGCCCTTGGTGACGCGCCAGGGAATGGCGCCGGCCGCCGTGACGGCGATCGGCTCCCCGGGATGGTCCGTCTGGTCTGCAACAGGTGTATCGCTCTTCAACTTTTTGCTGCCTACCGCCGGGCAACTGCACGTTGGCGGGACCGGGAGGCAAGCAGCCAGGACTGGATGTCCAACAGCGGCGTGCCGTCTTCGGCCCGGTGGAACCTGGTCCATTGGCCTTGGTTGTCGAGGTGCCAGCTGGCAGTGCCGGGGTCCATGTAACGGCGCAGCAGGTCCATGACCTCGGCTGTGTCTTCGCGGCTGGAGAGCTGCACCAAGGCCTCGACCCGGCGGTCGAGGTTGCGGTGCATCATGTCCGCGGAGCCGATGTAGACCACGGGATCGTTGGCATTGGCGAAGGCAAACACCCGCGAGTGCTCCAGGAAGCGGCCCAGGACGGAGCGGACCGTGATGTTCTCGCTCAGCCCAGGCACTCCCGGGCGCAGCGAGCAGATGCCACGGACAATGACGTCAACCTTCACCCCGGCCTGTGATGCCCGGTAGAGGGCATCGATGGTGGCCTCGTCGACCATGGAGTTGACCTTGATCTGCACCTTGGCGGCAATTCCCGCGCGGGCGTTGCGGATCTCGGTCTCGATCCTGTCGATCAGCCCGGACCGCACGGAACGCGGCGCCACGAGGAGCCGCTTGAAGGTCGACTTGGGGGCGTATCCGGAGAGCTGGTTGAAGAGCTTGGACAGGTCCTCGCCCACCTGCTCATTGGAGGTCAGCAGGCCAAGGTCCTCGTAGTAGCGGGCCGTCCGCGGGTGGTAGTTGCCGGTGCCGATATGGCAGTACCTGCGGAGGCCATCCACTTCCTGGCGGACAACCAGGGACAACTTGCAGTGCGTCTTGAGTCCCACGATGCCGTACACCACATGCACGCCGGCCTGCTCCAGTTTGCGGGCCCAGGAGATGTTGGCCTGCTCGTCAAAGCGGGCCTTGATCTCCACGAGGGCCAGGACCTGCTTGCCGGCCTCGGCGGCGTCGATCAGCGCGTCCACGATGGGGGAATCGCCGGAGGTGCGGTACAGGGTCTGCTTGATGGCCTGGACCTTGGGGTCGGCCGCCGCCTGCTCCAGGAAGGCCTGGACCGACGTCGAGAACGAGTCGTACGGGTGGTGCAGCAGGATGTCGCGGCGACGCATCGCCGCGAAGACGTTGGCGGCCTTGGACGTCTCGGATTCGTTCAAGTACCGCGAGGTGTGGGGCACGTGCTTCGGATAGTGGAGGTCGGCGCGGTCGATTCCGCCGATGACCGACAGGCCCCGGAGGTCCAGGGGAGCCGGAACGGAGTAGACCTCGGATTCCTCGACGCCGAGTTCGCGCACCAGGAGCGCACGGATGTTCGGGTTGATGTCCGTGGTGACCTCAAGCCGGACGGGCGGGCCGAAGCGGCGGCGCAGCAGTTCTTTTTCAAGCGCCTGCAGGAGGTTCTCGGCGTCGTCCTCTTCAACTTCCACGTCCTCGTTGCGGGTGACGCGGAAGGAGTGGTGCTCCATGACTTCCATTCCGGGGAAGAGCTTGTCCAGATGCACCGCGATGACCTCTTCGAGCGCGATGAATCGTGCCACGCGGCCCGGGACCGCGCCGGCGCGCGGTCCGTCGATCGAGACGAGCCGCGGCAACTGGTCCGGCACCTTGACGCGGGCGAAGAGTTCCTTGTCGCTCACGGGGTTGCGGACAATCACGGCCAAGTTGAGGGAAAGGCCGGAGATATACGGGAAGGGGTGGGCAGGATCGACGGCGAGCGGGGTGAGGATCGGGAAGACCTTCTCGCCGAACATGATGCTCAAGCGGTGCTGGGCCTCGTCGTCGAGTTCGTCCCAGCGCATGAGGTGGATGTGCTCATAGGCCAAAGCCGGGCGGATCTGCTCGGCAAACACGCGTGCGTGGCGTTCCTGCAGCTTCCGGGCGGCATCGCCGATCTGCTCCAGGACTTCGATCGGGCTCAGCCCGGCGGGGGAAGGCACCGCAAGTCCGGTGGCGATGCGGCGCTTCAAGCCCGCAACCCGGACCATGAAGAATTCATCCAGGTTCGAGGCGAAGATGGAGAGGAAATTGACCCGCTCCAGCAGGAAAAGATCCGGATCCTCCGCGAGCTCAAGAACCCGGGAGTTGAATGCGAGCCAGCTCAGCTCGCGGTCCAGGAAGCGGTCCGGAGTGATGTCGCCTTCGGGCTCAAGGGAGGGCGCAAACTCGGGAATGTCGATGCGGTCCTGGGTTGCCCGCGCAGCCGGGACTTCGGAAGATCCGAAGCGGGGAGGCAAGGTTGCGCCCTTGACCTCGGTTTTGGTGGTTCCGACCGGGTCCGGATTCATCGGGCTCTCCTTCGTTCAGCGCGGGGTTTGATTCAACCCTACAAGGATTCCACGTGCCGGAATCCTAGATGTCCTAGCCTTTCAGATACGCCTCGGTTCCGGGTCACTTCCGGGTTAACGGCGCATACATCACATCGACGTCCCAGCGGACGAAGCCCAGCTTCTGGTACAGCGCAACGGCCGCGGTGTTGTCGGCATCCACGTACAACATCACAGAGTGCAACTCGTGGCTCTGGAGATACCTGATCCCGGCGACAGTGAGCGCCTTGCCTAGCCCCAGCCCCTGGGCCGCAGGCGTCACGCCCACGACGTAAACCTCGCCGATAGCCGGATGGGGTCCTCTCCGGGGGTGCACCTTGGTCCAATGGAATCCGAGCAGCTCCCCGGCCGGGTTCACAGCCAGCAGGAAACCTGCGGGATCGAACCAGTCCTCGGCCATCCGGGCTTCCAGGTCGGCCCTGGTCAGGGAACCCTGCTCGGGATGGTGGGCGAATGCTGCCTTGTTGGCTGCCAGCCAGGCGGACTCATCCTGGCCCGGCACGAAGGCGCGCAGTGAAACTCCCTCAGGCAGGCCGGCGTCGGGCAGTTCCGCCGTGGAGGACATGAGCCGCATCTTCCACAGTTCGCGCGCCGGGCCGTAGCCGTAACGGGCCGCAAGCTCCGCTGCGGCCTCGTGGTTCCCATGGGACCACGCGTTCAGCCCCTCGAGCCCGCGGCTGGACTGGAGTGAATCCAGCAGCCGGCCTGCGACACCTTGGTTGCGGTAGCTGGGGTGCACTGCCATTTCCAGGACCCCGGTCCCGTCGTCCGCTTCAACCACGACGGCGATTCCCGCCAGATCCTGCCCGCTCGCCGGATCGGACTGCTCGTCCGGAGCATACAAGGCCAGCGTGAGCACAGAGTGGTCGCCGGCATCTGCTCCGCGCAGCATGACCAGGGTCTGTTCGGACAGCGGGGGATTGCCGTCGGACTCTTCGGCAGCTGCGGCGAGCGTCTTGATGTCTTTCAACAACTCGTTATCCGAGGCGCCTTTGACGACGAGGACGGGCCAGTTCTCCGGGTGCGCAAGGCTCATGCTGCAAGGCTATACGCCTCCGGCCGGTTTGGCGGGATGGATTTTGCGGGCACTGTCCTGGCCGTGTAAGGTCTATATCTCGTCCGGCTTCGCGAAGCAGGATACGAGGGGGATCCACCAGTGGGGTGGCCTCGATACGTTCGACCCGTATGTCCTCCACTCAAGCACTCCGCTACTCAAGCACAGGGAAGGCCCGGACTCAGTGAGTCCGGGCCTTCCCTGCGTTCGCAGCTTGGGCTTTCGAAGCCTAGGCCTCCGTGAGCTCATCTTCCGGCAAGCGGGCCAACGTCAGCCGGTAGCCGACGTTGCGGACGGTGCTGATGAGGTTCTCGTGGTCCGCGCCCAGCTTGGCACGCAGGCGCCGGACGTGGACGTCCACAGTGCGCGTGCCGCCGTAGTAGTCGTAGCCCCACACCTCGGTGAGAAGCTGCTGGCGCGTGAACACCCTGCCCGGGTGCTGGGCCAGGTACTTCAGGAGTTCGAACTCCTTGAAGGTCAGGTTGAGCGGCTGCCCGTTCACGCGGGCCGTATAGCTTGCCTCGTCGATCACGACGCCGGCCGCCCGGATCTCGGTATTGGCCTCCTCTTCGCCGGGGATGGCACGGGCCACGGCCAGGCGGATCCGGGCTTCGACCTCGGCCGGCCCTGCGGAGTCGAGGACGATATCATCTACCGACCAGGCGGAAGAGACGGCAGCCATGCCGCCTTCGGTGAGGATCAGGATCAGGGGGGCGCTCAAGCCCGTGGCTTTGAGCAGCTGGGTCAAGGAGCGGGCTCCTACGAGGTCCTTGCGGGCATCGAGGAACACGACGTCGGTGGGGTCGGTTTCGAGCAAGGCCGTTGGCTCTGCCGGAAGGATGTGGACCCGGTGGTTCAATAGCTCCAAGGCGGGCAGGATGTCTACCGACGAGCCGGTGCTGTTCGTCAGGAGCAGGATGTGCGACATAGTTCCTCCAATGGGCGGTCCGCGCATCATCGGGCGTCTGAACCGGGTTTCCACCGGCCGGTAGCTGCTTATGGGGCGTGGTTCCGTTGTAACGGAAGCGTTGCAACAAGAAGCGCTGTTGACAACCGAGTATACCCAAAGGCCCCTGCAACGTCAGGGATTCGTGTCACCTTCAACCCCTGTTTGCGACATATTCGTGCCGCATAAGGCAGGATTGGCAGGAGGTTGCTCTCAGCCTGGAACGAAATGGGGCCCATCGAGGATCCCACGAGGGCGCAGTGAGGTTAGGGACACAGTGAGGTCAGGGGCGCAGTGAAGTCTTGGAGCATCGGCGTGGTCGGCCTCGCGGCGCTCGCGGTTTTCGTCGCCAGCTCTTACGGCCCCACGGAAGGCCTGGTCGCCGTCGGAATTCTGGCCTCGGCCGCGGTAGGCATCGGCTGGCCCCATTTTCTGGCGGTTCCCGCCAAGAAGACCCTTGCCGCGGTGATCGGGCTGAGCGGTGCCGGTTCGGCCTTGGCAGCCGGATTGATGCCAGCCCCCGGATTTCTCGACGCAACTCCCGCCTTCATCGCCGCAGGCGTGATCGCGGTGTTCGTCGTCCAGCTGATTCGCGGAACCGGGCAGGCCCAACGGCTCGAATCCACCCTTGGTAGCTGCGCCGGCGTCCTGCTGAGCTGCCTTGGCGCGGGCTGGATTGCGGGGGCGAGATTCAACGGGATCAAGGAAATGGTGTTGGTCGCCGCCCTCAGCGCGGCGGTCGCCCTGCTCGCCGGCTTGTTGCGCTGGCCGGACCGCGTCGTGGCGCCTTTGGGCATCGTGGCTGCCGGGTTGGTGGCTCCGCTGGCCGGCCTGGTGTTCTCCAACATCGCTATCGTGGCTGCCATCGTAGTGGGCGTCGCCATCGCTTCGGTCCTGGTCAGTTTCCGCCGGATGGTGACCCTTCGGCTCGGCCGCCTGAATTTCCCGGCTGTCCTTGGAATGGGCGTCGCCCCCGTCTGGGCGGTTGGCGCGTTGTGCTACTTCATCGACAAACTACTCATCTACTAACAGTTAGGATGGCATCATGTCCGTACTTGCATTTGAAATCTTCTTCCTTGTCCTCCTCGGCCTGGCCAGCCTCTCGATGGCGTGGTTCGCTGGTTTTGTCGTTTACCGTCTCTTCAAGGGCCAGAAGTAGAGCTTCTGTACCTTCCGGTCCACTGAGGTAATTGCTGTGCCCATCGAACTCCCTTCCGACCTGACACCCGAATTGGTACCCCTTTCCTGGCTCATTGGTGAGTGGGAAGGCCGGGGACGGCTTGGAAGCGGCGAGGAAGACTCGGAACACTTCATCCAGCATGTCTCCTTTACGCACCACGGTCTGCCGTATCTGGAGTACCGCGCCGAAAGCTGGCTCAGCGACGAGGACGGCACCAAGTTGCGGCCGCTCACCGTGGAGACAGGCTTCTGGGCCCTGGAGCGGAAAATGCTCGACGCCGACGGCGGCCCCGGCCTGATTCCCGCCGAGATCGTCCCCGTCTTGAAGACGGCCGACGACGTCGAGGCCCACCGGAACGCCGACGGCGGGTTCGACATCGCCGTGACGATCGCCCATCCCGGTGGCATCAGCGAGCTGTACTACGGCCAAATCAAGGGGCCGCAGATCCAGATGAGCACCGATATGGTGATGCGCGGCGGCCACTCCAAGGAATACACTGCGGCCACACGGATCTTCGGACTCGTCGATGGCAATCTGTTGTGGCGCTGGGATGTGTCCACTCCGGGTAAGTCGCTCGAGGCCCACGCTTCGGCTTTCCTGAACAGGCTCTCCTAGGAGGGCTTTTCCCTGGCTTCAAGGTCTCACCGAAGAGGTCTCACTGAACGTCCCGTTTCGCAGTCCGAACCAAAGGGGAGCAGCAAGTGAACGAAGCAACAAAGCCCGCCCGCTATGACGATCTCAAGGCCGTCTTTTTCAACGGGACGCTCAAACCATCCCCGCAAGTGAGCAATACCGACGGACTGATTGCTCTCAGCCGGCGCATCATGGAAAAGCAGGGCGTCAGTACCCGCGTAATCCGCACGGTGGACCACGACATTGCCGCCGGCGTCTATCCGGACATGCGCGAACACGGCTGGGCCACGGATGAATGGCCCCAGTTGTATCCGGCCGTGCTTGAGGCCGACATCGTGGTGGTGGCCGGTCCTATCTGGCTGGGCGATAACTCCTCCCAGACCAAGAAGCTCATCGAGCGGCTCTACGCCCATTCGGGCCAGCTCAACAGCAAAGGCCAATGGGCCTACTATCCAAAAGTCGGCGGCTGCCTGATCACCGGAAACGAGGACGGCATCAAGCACTGCGCAATGAACGTCCTGTATAGCCTCCAGCACGTCGGCTTCACCATTCCGCCCCAGGCCGATGCCGGCTGGATCGGGGCCGTGGGCCCCGGACCCAGCTACCTCGACGAAGGATCCGGTGGTCCCGAGAGCGACTTCACCAACCGGAACACCACCTTCATGACCTGGAACCTGCTCCACTACGCCCGGATGCTCAAGGACGTAGGCGGCATTCCTGCCTACGGCAACCTCCCGGATGAATGGAAAGCCGGCACGCGCTTCGATTTTGAAAACCCGGAATACCGCTGAGCCCCAAGGACTTCTACTACATATGACTTACAAGAGCCCCCTATTGTCGCGCCCCGGAGCTGTCGAAGGCGGCGGCGAGGACTCCGGCGTCGCGGCCCACTACGGCGAGCCCCTGCGTGAGCAGCGCGCACTCGCCGCCGGCACCGCCGTCGTCGACCTTTCCTACCGGGGCGTTGTCACGGTCACCGGACCGGACCGCCTCAGCTGGCTCAACACTCTTTCCTCGCAGCAACTGACCAACCTCCAGCCACGCGTCTCCAGCGAGCTTTTGCTCCTCACCATCCAGGGCCGCATCGAGTTCGACGCCCGCGTGGTGGACGACGGCGAGACCACCTGGCTGCTGGTCGAGGCCGCCGAGGCCGCTCCGCTGGCGGAGTGGCTCGACAAAATGCGGTTCATGTTGCGCGTCGAGGTGGCCGACGTGTCCGCCGATTGGGCCGTCGTCGGCTCAACCAAGCCTGTTGACGCCTGGTCCGGACGGCTCGTGTGGGAGGATCCGTGGCCGCACATCGGCGTCGGCGGCTACTCCTACAGCGTGGTGGAGGAAAGCTCCCATCCCGGCCTGGAGCGTCCCTGGTTCGAGTACCTCATTCCCGCGGCCGAGCTTGAAGCGGCCGTTGAGGGTATGGCCCTCGCCGGCTCGTTGGCCGCGGAGGCGCTTCGCATCGCCGCCTGGCGTCCCCGGCTCGGCGCGGAGACGGACGAGAAGACCATCCCGCACGAGCTCGATCTCCTGCGGACCTCGGTCCACTTGTCCAAGGGCTGCTACAAGGGCCAGGAGACCATCGCCCGCGTCCACAACCTTGGACACCCGCCCCGGCGGCTCGTCTTCCTCCAATTGGACGGCTCGCAGCACACCCTCCCGGCGCCGGGTAGCGTCGTATTTGCCGGAGAGCGCAAGGTGGGTACGCTGACATCCGTGGCCCAGCACTTCGAGATGGGGGCAATAGGACTGGCGCTCATCAAGCGGTCTGTGGACCCGCAGGAAGTGCTGACCGTGCTGGACGGCGAGGAGCCTTATCCGGCCGCCCAGGAAGTAATCGTTGCGCCCGATGCCGGACAGGTGGTGGGGCGCCAGACCGGATTCCTGAAGGGACCCCACCGATGAGCGAAACGACGGGCGCCGACGCCCAAGCGACGGGTGCCGATGACGAGGCCATCGCTTTGGCGCACACCTTGTTCGACGCCGCCAGGGAAGGCAACTCGGAACTCCTGCGCAGCTACCTCAATGCCGGCGCGCCGGTTGGAATGCGGACGGCCGCGGGCGATTCGCTCCTGATGCTGGCCGCATACCATGGCCACGCTGAAACCGTTCAGCTTCTGCTGTACCACGGCGCCGAGGCAAACGGCGCGAACGACCGCGGCCAGACGCCGCTGGCCGGCGCAGTTTTCAAGGGGTACACCGAGGTGGCCCGCGTTCTGATCGACGCCGGGGCCGATCCTGACGCCGGCGCCCCCACGGCGCGCGAAGCCGCCCGGATGTTTGCCCGCACGGAGATTCTCGGACTGCTCGGATAGTATTGACCGCCTCGCTGCGGCGGTTGCCTTGCGCTCAAATATTCCATGTGGAATAGTTGTTGTGGAATAGTTCGTATGGAGGATGGGGAAATGGCACGAGCCGCGCTGACTCCACTTGGCGTCGCTGCGTTGGCCCTCCTTGTCGAGGCGCCGATGCATCCATACGAGATGTACCAGCTCCTGATGGCCCGCCACGAGGACCGCCTGGTCAAAGTCCGCCCGGGTACGCTCTACCACGCAGTCGGCCGCCTGGAAGAGGCGGGTTTGGTCGAGTCCACAGGTATCGACCGTGCCGGCAACCGGCCCGAGCGCACCACTTACCGAATCACCGGGACCGGCAGGGACGCCCTGACCGAGCGCCTCCAGGACATGCTGGCGGAACCCGTGAACGAATACCCGGTCTTCCCGCACGCGATCGCCGAGGCACACAACCTGCCGTCCGGCGTCGTACTCGACCTCCTGGACCGTCGCGTGGCGAACCTGGAAAACCAACTCGATTTCCTGGTCCGGGGTGAAGAAGCTGTCGCTGCAAAAGGCGTCGAGCCCAAGTTCTGGATCGACGTCAAGTACCAGCAGACCATGCTGCGGACGGAAATCGACTGGATACGCAGCTTCCAGAATGATCTCCGCAGCGGGCAGTTGCCATGGTGACAGCCCATCCCACGCACCAACTTGCAAGAAATTCAGCACAGTCAAAGGAATCCCATGGAAAACGTAGCTAAACCGTGGCCCGCACTGTGGTCCCTCGTGGTCGGGTTCTTCATGATCCTGATCGACACGACCATTGTTTCCGTGGCGAACCCACGGATCATGGAGGGCCTGCATACCGATATCAATGCCGTCATCTGGGTGACGAGCGCCTACCTCCTCGCCTACGCAGTACCGTTGCTGATCACCGGAAGGCTCGGTGACCGCTTCGGGCCCAAGAACCTCTACCTGATCGGCCTCGTGGTCTTTACCCTGGCTTCGCTGTGGTGCGGCCTCTCGGGCGACATCGGCACGCTGATCGCGGCCCGGGTGGTTCAGGGCATCGGCGCGGCCATGATGACGCCGCAAACCATGGCCGTCATCACCCGGATCTTCCCGCCGGACCGCCGCGGCGCGGCCATGGGCCTCTGGGGCGCCACGGCCGGCATGGCCATCCTCGTCGGCCCGATCCTCGGTGGTGTGTTGGTTGACGGCCTCGGCTGGCAGTGGATCTTCTTCGTCAACGTTCCCATCGGCGTCGTTGCCTTCGTCCTCGTGACCAGGCTGGTACCGAAGCTGACCACGCACAGCCACAAGTTCGACGTCGTGGGTGTCCTGCTGTCCGCAGTAGGCATGTTCCTGCTGGTCTTCGGCATCCAGGAAGGCCAAAGCTACAAGTGGGGCACCGTCAGCGGACCCATTACCGTGTGGGGACTGATCATCACCGGGCTTGTTGTCCTGGCCGTGTTCGTATGGTGGCAGTGGCTTCTGGAGCGCCGCGGCGGCGAACCCTTGCTGCCGTTGGGGCTGTTCAAGGACCGCAATTTCTCCTTGGGCAACACCACCATCATGGCGGTGGGCTTCACCATCACTGCGTTCCCGCTGCCGACCATCTTCTACTACCAGGTAGTCCGCGGGTTGTCCCCGACGCAGTCTGCATTGCTCATGATCCCCATGGCCGTGATCTCCGGCGCGCTGGCACCTTTCGTTGGCAAGCTCATCGACCGGATCAACCCGCGCTGGTTCGCCGCTTTCGGCCTCGTCTGCTTGTCGGGTGCCTTGTTCTGGACCGGGACGCTCCTGAAACCGGACACTCCCATCTGGATGTTCCTGCTGCCCAGCGCTCTCCAGGGTGTGGCCAACGGTTTCATTTGGGGCCCGGTCTCCAACGCCACTACGCGCAACCTCCCGCCGCGCTCAGCGGGAGCCGGCTCCGGTGTCTTCAACACGACGCGCCAGATCGGTGCGGTGCTGGGATCGGCCGCTATTGCCGCCCTCATCCAGTCCCGGCTCGCGGCGGAGCTGCCCGCGGCTCCGCCAGGGGCCGCCCCGGCAGGTGAAGGCGGATTTACCGGCAAGTTGCCTGAATTCCTGCATGACAGCTTCTCGACGGCAATGAGCCAGTCGGTCCTGCTGCCGGCCTTTGCGATTCTGCTGGGCGCGGTAGCGGCGTTGTTCTTCGGCAAGCCCAAGGCCGTCCAGGGTTGGGGTGCCCCGGCCGCAGCCAAGCCTGAGACTGTTTCGCAAGACGGTTAGCCCCGCGCGAACTGGCAGACGATGCCCTCAAAATTCGATTTTGAGGGCATCATCTGCCAACTCGCGGTCAAGGGAGGGCGTCAGCGGAGCAGCACGGAGGTCTGGATACCGCCGTCGACGAATCCCAGCCTTCTGGCCAGGGCCATGGAACCCCGGTTATCCAGCGCGGTCCGCCATTGCAGTGTCAGGCCCGAGGCGAGTGCCTCGTGGGCCGCGATCGAAGCAGCGAGGGTTCCGAGTCCTTGCCTGCGCAATTCGGGCGGCACCAGGACCCCCATGTCTGCGAGGATCCCCTGCCATTCTGCATAGGCGCCGCAGGCCACCGGTTTGCGGTCCGGTTCGTTGCCATCCATCACGGTGAAATGGTGGTCCATCCTCGAGAGGTGGACTTCATTGACGTCGTCCGGCGGGCACCTGCCCTCCAACTCGATCGCCTCCGGATGGCCGTGGGAGACGGTGACTTCGCCGCCCGGCTGGAAGAGGGGAAGGTCGTCGGCGAACAGCAGCGCCGACGTCCCGAGTCCATGGCCGCCGTGTTCGCGGCTGATCCGCAACAGCGCGGAGTGCTCGCTCAGTTGATCGTCCGAGAGCTCGACGGCGGCTGCCACCGCCCACGCGGGGCCTACCAAAGCGGAACGGCCAAAGAGCCTCACGAAGGTGATGGAGCCCGCGTCGTCATCTTCCCGGACAAGACGCTCCTCGCCGCGGGCGGCAGGTGAGCCGGAGACGAAACTGAAGGCCTCGTCGTCGAACCCTAAATGCCGGGCCCAGGCCAGCAGCACAATTTCCGCCGATCCCGCATCAAGTTCCATGACATCGAGTCTAGGCAGTCCTGGAATCGGAAGAGGAATCGCCTGCTTGCACTTCCGCGCTTGCGGGACCCAGACGCTTCAAGACCGGGTGCAGGAGGCCTGGGCAGGCTTCCCGGCGAAACGATCGGTGGTCCAGCTGAGGAGTTGGGGCATCAGCGGGGAGGTGTCAGCGACGAGGGAGAGGTGGTCCCGGCCGGCGAACTGGTGGTAGTCGACGTGCTCTCCAGCGGCGCAGAGCGAGGAAACGTACGCGCTTTGCATGTCGGGGCGGATGAGCTGGTCCGCAAGGCCCTGGGCTAGCAGCAGCGGGGCCTCGGTATGCCCTGTGGGAATGTTTTCGCGGAGTCTCGCACCCAAGGGGCCTTGCGCCGGATCGGCGGCGAGGATGCCCTGGTCGTTATCCAGCGACAATGCCGTGAGGATGGAGACGAACTCATCCGGGCTGGAGAGGCATCGAGTCGCCATCTCGCGCACCATGGTCCGGGCCGAAGGCAGCACGTACGAGTTGAAGTTCACGTCAGGATACGTGGCGCTGTAGGCGGCGATGACGAATGCTGCCAGCGCGCTGCCGCCCTTGAGGGAGGGAAGGCTCCGCACAAGACCGATCGTGTCGCTGGCGGGAGCCATCGCCACTACTCCATCCAGCCGGACATCGGGCGCGTAGGCCGGAGCAATCTGACCGCTCCACAGTGCGGCATGCCCACCCTGCGAATGGCCCCACACCACCGTCTCGCGGTTCAGCTGGGCCTCGCTGAGCTGGCGTGCGGCGCGGACCGAGTCCAGAACCGAGCGACCTTCGCCTTCACCGATGATGTAGGGCTGGGGACCGCCGGTGCCCATCCCGGCGTAATCAGTCGATACGATCGCCCATCCATTGGCAATGACTGCGTCCCGAGACGGGAACGCCCCCGAACCCAGCGGGTCCGTCAGGAGGGTAGGAGCGCAGTCCCGGGCGTACCCGGTTGTGCCGTGGGCCCACGCGATGACCTTGTGGCCGCCGGGGACGGAAGCCACAGGAACGATGACGAGGCCGCTGGCCACCACCGGGGATCCGGCCGTGTTCGTCGTCGTGTACAGGATCCGCCATGCTCGCGCTCCTGTTGGGACGGCCCGGTCAAACGGTTCGCTACGCACAAGCCGGCCTGGCTGCGCGGGCACATCAGCGGGGGCTGTGTAGAACGGCTCCAGGGCAGGCGATCCGCTTCGGAGCTGAACCCCGACTCCTGCGCAGCCCAGTGCCAACGCCAACGCGGCAACAGCGCCGAGGAGCCTCGGCCATCGTCCAGCACGCCAACCGCCCACGGCACCACGAGGGCGAGGCTGCTGCCTCTCCTGGAAAACCTGCGCCAGCTGCGAGATCCCGAAGCGGACCGTGCGGACACCGAACAGGGCCGCGACCAGCAACAGGGTCACGTCTGGCCACCACCACACAAGAGAGGAAAACACGATATCGGACACGCCCAAGAGCGCCGAAGCGGCTCGCGAGTCTGTCCCGCCGCGAAGGGCCCGAACTATCCGCAGGCCCCCGGACAGCGCAAGCGAGACCCCCACCACAACAATGAGCACATCCATCGCCAGGCCCCGCCACAGCGCGATCAGGATGCCGGCGCAGATCCAAAAGCCGCCGAGGACGCGGTGAACCCAGGGGGATTCAAAGGCTGGACGGCGTCCCGTCATGACCCGTGCATCGAGCAGGTCGCCGACTCCAGAGAGGGCCAGGCTGAGTCCTGTGTAGGCGGTGAGCGTCTGCAGCGAGCTGGAGGGCCGGGAGACCAGGAGGACGCCGAGCACAATCGCCGCGACGCCGATGAGGACGCGCACCCGCCCCGGCCACTTCGATGCCAGGAAGGGCAACGCCCGAGCCCTGTAGCGTGTTTCGCCCGCCTTCGTCCCCTGGCTTTCCCCCACCGTGGTTCCCCCTTCTAACGGCTGGTTGCCTGTGACGAGCAAATCACACCTTTCCCCCTTTGACGAGGGCTTCGATCGCTCAGCCGAACAGTACCGCGGCTTCGTCGTAGCGGTTCTGGGGGACGGTCTTGAGTTTGCCGAGGGCAGCTTCGAAGCCAACGTGCTCGATGTCCGTGCCCTTGAGGGCCACCATGGTTCCCCAGCGGCCTTCCACGACGGAATCGGTGGCTGCCATGCCCAAACGGGTGGCCAGGACGCGGTCAAAAGCCGAGGGGACGCCGCCGCGCTGGATGTGGCCGAGGATCGTGGCGCGGGTCTCGATGCCGGTGCGGGCCTCGATCTCGGGGGCGAGCTGGTCGGCGATGCCACCCAGGCGGGGCCGGCCAAAGGTGTCCAGTCCGCGTTCGGAGTGCGGGGCTTCCATATGCTCGGGAACAAACCCCTCGGCAACAACAATCAGCGGCGCGCGGCCACGATCGTGGGCCTCCTGGACCCACTCGGTGATCTGCTCGATGCTGACCTTCTGCTCGGGGATCAGGATGGCATGCGCGCCGGCAGCCATGCCCGCGTGCAGGGCAATCCAGCCGACGTGGCGTCCCATGACCTCGGCGATCATGCAGCGGTGGTGGGATTCTCCAGTGGTGCGGAGCCGGTCGATTGCTTCAGTGGCGATCTGGACTGCGGTGTCGAACCCGAAGGTGTAGTCGGTGGCGTCGAGGTCGTTGTCCACGGTCTTGGGGACACCGACGATCTTTAGCCCGGCGTCGGTAAGGCGCTTCGCGGCAGCCAGGGTGCCTTCGCCGCCGATGGCAATGATGGCGTCGATGCCGAGGCGGTCCATGTGGGCCTTGATGACATCCGGCCCGCCGCCGTTCTCGAACGGGTTGGTGCGGGACGTACCGAGGATGGTTCCACCCTGCTTGGCGATACCGCGGACCATGGTGCGGGGAATGTCAATGACGTCGCCCTCCACGACGCCTCGCCAACCGTCCCGGAAACCGACGAATTCCTGGCCGTGAATGGCGATTCCCTTGAGGACGGCGCCGCGGATGACGGCGTTCAGTCCGGGGCAGTCGCCACCGCTGGTAAGGATTCCAATTTTCATGAGGGCTCAAATCCTGGCTAGGAGGTATACGTGCAGAGCGCCACGCTGAGCTCACAACGATTGTAGGGGGCAATGTGGGGTGCGACACAAACATGACCGTCGCCGGGGATGAGACTTTTGAAACAACGTGGAAATCGGACTGGAAAGCCCGGCCTAAATGACCGGCTTATGGAATCCGGCTTAACGAGCGCGGCGCCCCGCCGCATTGGCGGAGCGCTGGTGAACCCGCCGGCCCGTAAACCCGGGGCCGTGCTAGTGCTAATTCCTGCCTTGCGAGCGCTGGCTGAGGAAGGATTCCAGCGCAATGGTGCCGCTTTGGTTGGGAAGCAGCAGCCATGCCACCACATAAATCATCACGGCGGGCCCGGGGAGCAGGCAGAAGATCAGGTAGCCAATGCGGACGTAGGCCACGTCCACGTTGAGTTTGGCGGCAATCCCGCCGCAAACGCCTCCGATCAAACGCTGCGGACCGCGCTTCAGGCCGATGCCCCGTACGATGCTGAAGAACTTGTTCATGGCTAGAGCCTTCCCTGTTGTGGCTGCTTTGTCACGTGCTGCTTGTTACGGGTGGCCGGAATCGGCGGATCCAGCCCCGGAGTCCGGGCCGGATCCGCTGCCCTTCCGGGAGCGGGCCGACAAAAGGCCTCCGATCACGAGTGCCGCGCCGGCCCCGATCATGAGCCCGATCAGTACATAGTTGCCGTTGAGCGCCACGAGGCCGAGCTTTGAAATGATGATCAAAGCTGCGAGTGCCAGCACAACCAGCCCCCAGACCACCGTGCTCACCCTGGCCTGGGCGGTTTGCGCCGTGGGTTCCGGTGCCGGCGCCGTTTCAAATGCCCGCGTGGGTTCGTGGGTGCTCATGTCAGTTTCCTTCCTGGACGGTCACATTGCTGAAGGTGCCGTTGAGTTTGACGACCAGCTTGGCGCCGGGCTTGCCCGTGTTGAAGCTGTCCCGGGTGCCACCGTTGCTTTGGGTGACGGCGCTGCCGTCCTGCTTGAGGTTCGCGAAGGTCATGTCTGCTTGGACCTCCACCGGCACGGTCGCGGGGATGAGGAGCTTGATATTGCTTGCGGTCACGTCCATCGGAACCACGACGTCGGAACTCAGCGGTGCGCTCAGGTTCAGCTTGGTCAAGTCAACCGTCCCGTTGGCCCCGGTAATGTCGAAGCCTTTGCGGGCATCGTCGATGCTCACCGGATTCCATTGAGCATTCTGGAGACGGAAGTGGTCTGCGGCGGGGGCGATATTGAATATGCCCCCGATCACCAGCGTCGCAACGGCCAGGAAGCCGAGCAGCCCCGATGTGCGGCCACGAAGCCCCGCAACAAGGATGCCGAGACCAAGGACTGCGGCGCCCGTGGCCCAGACCACCGCGTTGGCGGCGTCACCCAGTTGGATGACATTGCCGGCGTCGAGCAGCTTGAGCGTTCCGCCGGCCAGCAGGGCTGCCCCTGCTGAGACTGCCACGATGGCCGCGCCGGGTCCCTGCCGCGTCGGCCGCTCGGGGCGGTTGGGAACGCCAGCCGGCGGGTAGGGACCTGCGGGATTGACAGGGCCCGAGGGGGTTGCCGGGCCGCCGGTCCCGTAAGCACCGGCCCCGTAAGCGCCGGTCCCGTAACCACTTGAGCCGTACGGACCTGCGCTATAAGGAACTGCGCCGTAAGGAACTGCGCCGTAAGGGCCGGCCGGAGTCTGCCTTCCGTTACGGGGTTTGCTGCGCTGGACCAGGAAGTAGACCAGATAGATGATGCCGCCTACCCAGAACAGCGTCCACAGGATTCCTGGAACGCCGTTCCAGCCCCAGCCCCAGAAGCCGTGGCCAAGGCTTGGCAATCCGATGATGGTTGTGATGAGGGCACCGGTCATGCCGGCGGACCAACGCCCTGCTCCGGCCTCCTGGGCGTGGATGCGGCCATCGGGTTCGGGAAGGAGCGCCCAGGCGAGGCCGTAGAGCAGGATGCCGATGCCGGCGAAGAGCGTGAGGATGATGAAGATGCCGCGGACGATCAATGGATCGATGCCGAAGCGGTGCGCGATGCCGCTGGCCACGCCGCCCATCCACCGGTCGCGGCCGCGGCTGATGCCTTGGCTTCGGATCCAGTTGAAGAAGTTCTGCGGGGGAGCGGGCACTGCGTTGTTCGGTGCCGTGCCGCCGGCGCTGCCGGCGTTCGGCTGGGCCGGTTCTTCCGCCGAGCCTGTTCCTGCCCGATGGCTGGATTCTGCAGGTTGTCCGGGCTCCGCTGCTTGTCCGGAGTCCTCGGGATTCATGCTGTTCGCGTTCATACTTCGATCTTGCCGCCCGGCGACGCCGCCCTCTATTGGGGGATACCCTGAACGTTCCCTGAGTGGCCCCCTGAGATGCCTTGGCTGCGGGCGCCGAAGGCCCTGATACGTGTTTGGATGGATTCATGACAACCGCCATGCAGCGCCCGCCGCTGGTCCGGAGCAGCGACCGGATGATTGCCGGCGTGTGCAGCGGCCTGGCGGACCACCTTGGCTGGCCTGTGAAGTACATCCGCCTCGGAATGGTCCTTGCCTCGTTCGCCGGCGGCGCGGGACTGGCCTTCTACGCCTGGCTGTGGGTCATGGTGCCCACCGCCGACGAAAGCGCCCGCCGCAATAGCCGCCGCCCGGCGTCGCCCATCGCTCCTTCGGTCAGCGTGCCTCCTTCCGTGAGCATGCTTCCCGACGTAACAGCGCCCGACGGCGGAGCGCAGCCGCCGCTGTCCGCTCCGGCTCCGGTGGCCGCCTCCTGGTTCAGGTTGCGGCGCATCCAGTACGGGAAAGAGATCCTCCTGGGAGCCGGCCTGCTCCTCGTGGCCGCCATCCTCATCGCCCGGCAATTCGGCGTCGAGGTCCCTCTCGGCACGCTGATCCCGGCGGCAGCCATACTCGGCGGAGCCGCGATCGCGTGGATGCAGCTGGACGAGACGCGCCGCGCCGGACTGGTGGACAAGACCAAGGCCGACCAAGCCGGCGGCTGGGTCCGCCTTGCTGCCGGCCTGGCCTTGGTGGTTGCCGGGGTGTTGGTCATGGTGTCCGGTTCCGGCTCGTGGGAGCAGACCTGGCTCGCACTGCTGGCTTCCATCGCCGTGCTGGGCGGTGTCGCCCTGGTGCTGCTGCCGTGGGGCCTGAAGTTCTGGAAGGACCTTGAAACCGAGCGGGCAGCGCGGGTCCGCGAGACGGAGCGTGCCGAAATTGCCGCCCACCTGCACGACTCGGTGCTGCAGACACTCGCCTTGATCCAGCGCCGCGCCGGCTCCGAACAGGACGTGGTCCGCCTCGCCCGTGCCCAGGAGCGTGAACTGCGCACCTGGCTGTACCGGGACGCCGCCAAGGACGCGGGACTCTTGGCGGAGCGGATTGCCGCGGCTGCCGCCGAAGTGGAGGACGCGCACGGACACGCCGTCGACGTCGTCAGCGTGGGAGACGCAGCCATGACGGACCGGCACGAAGCCCTCGTCCTCGCGGCTCGGGAGGCCATGCACAATGCTGCCCGGCATGGCGCCGGAGCCGTGTCTGTCTATCTCGAGAGCTCGGACACGGGCAGCGAGGTTTTCATCAGGGATCGCGGACCCGGCTTTGACCCGGATGCCGTCCCGGAAGACCGGCTCGGAGTCAAGGAGTCAATCATCGGACGGATGAAGCGCCACGGCGGTACGGCAGTCATCACCAGTAGTTCCGAGGGCACGGAAGTACGCCTGAACCTGCCCGCCGAGAACGCCGACAAAGCGGAGAACCGAAACGGAGAGGCCAAAGCATGAGCGGCACCCCAGAAGATATCAAGCCGGAGCAGCTAGCAGCCGGGCAAGAGCCGCGGAAGGTGCGCGTGGTGATCGTGGACGACCATGCCATTTTCCGGTCCGGACTGAAAGCCGACCTCGATTCCAGGATCGACGTCGTGGGTGAAGCCGGAACGGTGGAACAAGCCGTCTCCGTGATCTCCGAGGTTCACCCGGAAGTGGTGTTGCTTGACGTCCATTTGCCCGGCGGCCTTGGTGGCGGCGGGCGGGAGGTCATCGGCGCATCCGCTCCGTTGCGCGGGAGCACGAGCTTCTTGGCGTTGAGCGTCTCAGATGCGGCCGAGGACGTCGTCGCCGTCATCCGGGCCGGCGCACGGGGCTATGTCACCAAGACCATTTCCGGTCCCGAGATCTCCGATGCCGTGATCCGCGTGGCCGACGGTGACGCCGTCTTCTCGCCGAGGCTGGCGGGTTTTGTCCTGGACGCGTTCGGAACCTCGCCGGCCGAGATCGCCGACGACGAACTGGACCGTCTCTCCGCAAGGGAACTAGAAGTGATGCGCCTCATCGCCCGTGGCTACAGCTACAAGGAGGTGGCCAAGGAGTTGTTCATTTCCATCAAGACCGTGGAAACCCATGTCTCCGCGGTGCTCCGCAAACTCCAGCTTTCCAGCCGCCACGAACTGACCAAGTGGGCCGCCGAGCGCCGCCTCCTCTGACGCCCGCTCACCTATGGCGGCTTAAACCCAAACGCCCGCTCACCTATGGCGGCTTAAACCCAAACGCCCGCTCACCTATGGCGGCTTAAACCCAAACGCCCGCTCACCTGATCCCAAGGCGAGCGGGCGTTTGTGGAGGCGGAGGGCTACTTGGCCTTGCCGAGGAATTCCTGGAGGCGTCGAACGCCTTCGGCGAGGTCGTCGTCGCCCAGGGCGTAGGAGAGGCGCACGAAACCGGAGGGGCCGAAGGCCTCGCCCGGAACAACCGCGACCTCAACCTCGTCGAGGATCAGTGAGGCAAGCTCAGCGGACGTTGACGGACGGACCGGACCGTTCGACGCCGGGAATTCCTTGCCCAGCAGTCCTCGGACGTCGGCGTACGCGTAGAAGGCGCCGGTCGGCGTCGGGCATTCCACGCCCTCGATCGCGTTCAGTCCGGCGACAATCGCCTTGCGGCGGCGGTCGAAGGCGACCTTCATCTCGTCGACGGCGGTCAGCGGGCCCGAGACTGCAGCCAGGGCCGCGATCTGCATGATGTTCGAAACGTTCGACGTCGCGTGCGACTGGAGGTTGGTGGCGGCCTTGATGACGTCGGCCGGGCCGATCATCCATCCGACGCGCCATCCGGTCATGGCGTAGGTCTTGGCGACACCATTGAGGATGACCACCTTGTCGCCGAGTTCGGGGGCGGCGGTGGCAATCGAGGTGAAGGGGACGCCGTCGTACGTCAGGTGCTCATAGATTTCGTCGGTGACAACCCAGAGGCCCTTGGCCGCTGCCCACTTTCCGATTTCGGCCACCTGGTCGGCGCTGTAGACGGCGCCGGTCGGGTTGGACGGCGAAACGAAAAGCAGGATCTTCGTCTTGTCGGTGACTGCGGCCTCGAGCTGCTCCACGGTGACCAGGTAACCCTGTTCCGGACCGGCGAAGACCTCAACGGGAACGCCTCCGGCCAGGCGGATGGCCTCCGGGTAGGTGGTCCAGAACGGCGTGGGGATGATTACTTCGTCGCCCGGATCAACCAGTGTGGCGAAGGTGTTGTAGACAGCTTGCTTGCCGCCGTTGGTGACCATCACCTGGGAAGCGTCAACCTTGTAGCCGGAATCGCGGAACGTCTTGTCCGCAATGGCCTGCTTCAGCTCCGGCAGGCCGGCGGCAGGGGAGTAGCGGTGGTACTTCGGCTGGGCGGCGGCCTCGACGGCGGCCTTGACGATGTAGTCCGGTGTCGGGAAGTCGGGCTCCCCGGCGCCGAAGCCAATCACGGGGCGACCCGCTGCCTTGAGCGCCTTGGCCTTGGCGTCAACGGCAAGGGTGGCGGATTCGGCGATGGCGGAAATTCGCTGTGAAATGCGGGCGGCAGGTATTCCGGCAGACATTAAAGCACCGTTCTTCGCGGGCAGCTCATGAGCTGGATGGTGGGATTCGACGGAATCTACTTTATGCTGTTCTGCGGAGCTATCGGGCTAACGCCGGGAAAGTGTCAGTGCAGGTTGGTCAACCGAGCGCTGATCACACGAGCGGGGCGGCCTGAACCCTCCGGAAATGGCCCGGTTCGACTATCGCGACGTTGTTGCGTAGACTGGTTCACCGGTGTTGAAAAACATCACAATGGTTCGCGCCCCAGACTGGGTCCGGGATCTCCTGTTCTCAGGCGATTCTTGGCTTTGGTGGTGTGGCCAAAAATGTGGATTCGTTCCATAGGGTAGTGGCGCAATTGGTAGCGCAGCGGTCTCCAAAACCGCAGGTTGCAGGTTCGAGTCCTGTCTGCCCTGCGCAAGCTGTTCCGGGGTTTTCTTCGGAACAAGCGCAGCAACCATGACTCTGATCAGAGTCGGGTCAACGACGTTTGCATAGATGAGTGAGGATCAGGTGACCGAAACAGCTGCGAGCAGCTCGAAGGGCCGCCCTGCCAAGAAGTCCGATTCCGGCCTCTTCGCTCGAATTGCGCTTTTTGTCCGCCAGGTAATTGGCGAGCTCAAGAAGGTAGTTGCCCCCACCCGTAAGGAACTGGTCAACTACACAGTCGTGGTGCTGGTGTTCGTGGCCATCATGATGCTTGTCGTCACCATCCTGGACCTGGCTTTCGGTACGGGAATCAAATGGGTTTTCGGCGCTACTGGCACCACGAACCACTAAGCGGATCGCTCCGCAAACCGCGTGGAATCCCCGGAAAACCAAGGGATTTCGCAGGGTTTGCGGAATTGAGCCATTTAAATAGGCATGTTAGGCAATGAGGAAGCAGGAGACCAAGTGTCTGAGCAGGAGCTCGAGGTAACTGAGACTGAGCTGGATGGGCCCGCTGAAAGCACGGCCCACGCCACGGCTGACGCCGTGGAAGGATCCGAGGTCGATTCTGCTGCGCCCGAAACTGCCGACGTTGACGACGTCGACGCCGACGAGTCCGACGCCGATGAGTCCGACGACGCCGAGGACGAGTCTGCCGACGACGCCCTGGCCGCCGCTGCAGCTGTAGCGCCCGCCGACCCCGCTGAGGAGTTCAAGGCCAAGCTTCGCCGCCAGGAGGGTGACTGGTACGTCATCCACTCCTACGCCGGCTACGAAAACCGCGTCAAGGCCAACCTTGAGACCCGCATCCAGACCCTGGACATGGAAGATTACATCTTCGAGATCCAGGTGCCCATGGAGGAAGTCGTTGAGATCAAGAACGCCCAGCGGAAGATCATCAACCGTGTACGCATTCCGGGTTACGTCCTCGTCCGCATGGACCTGACGGACGCATCCTGGGGCGCCGTCCGGCACACCCCCGGTGTCACAGGCTTCGTGGGCAACGCTCACAACCCGGTCCCGCTTCGCCTCGATGAGGTCTTTTCCATGCTGGCTCCGGTCTTCGAAGAGCAGCAGGCCGAAAAGGGCAAGCCGGTCAACAAGCAGCACCAGACGCCTGTCGACATCGACTTCGAGGTCGGAGAGTCCGTCATCGTCAAGGAAGGTCCGTTCGAGACCCTTCCCGCCACGATTTCCGAGATCAAGATGGATTCCCAGACGCTTGTGGTCCTGGTGTCGATCTTCGAACGCGAAACCCCGGTTACGCTCGCATTCAACCAGGTCACCAAGATCTAGTTGATCCAGGAATTTCGCCCCGCGGTTGCCCGCTTAGCAGCCACGGAGCGGTCGGTCGCCTTGCCATGGCGGCCACAAACCTGAGGCACGCTCCTGTGTCCTAGGAAGTTATTGAGAGAAGGACCTACATTGGCTCCCAAGAAGAAGGTCACCGGCCTCATCAAGCTGCAGATCCAGGCAGGTGCCGCCAACCCGGCCCCGCCGATCGGTCCTGCGCTTGGCCAGCACGGTGTCAACATCATGGAATTCTGCAAGGCGTACAACGCTGCAACGGAAGCCCAGCGCGGAAACGTTATCCCGGTTGAAATCACGGTCTATGAAGACCGTTCCTTCACCTTCATCACCAAGACCCCGCCGGCCGCAGAGCTCATCAAGAAGGCTGCCGGAGTTGCCAAGGGTTCGGCCACGCCGCACACCGTCAAGGTTGCCAAGCTGACCCAGGCGCAGGTTAACGAGATCGCCAGCACCAAGATGGAAGACCTCAACGCCACCAGCCTTGAGGGTGCTGCCAAGATCATCGCCGGCACCGCACGCTCCATGGGCATCACTGTCGAATAGTCGAGGAATGAACGGACGGTGAGGGCTGAGGAACGAAGCACTCGCCGGAAGTGAATCCGCCGGGAAACCGGCACCATTGAATCATTGAAAATGTTGGAGATCCACGCCGGATTTCCAACTGTGGCAGGGCCCAGCGCGGTCCGCAGACCACAACTGCACAAGGAGAATAAGCAGCATGGCAAAGCGCAGCAAAGCATATGAGGCAGCCGCAGCCAAGATCGAGGCAGACAAGTTCTACGCCCCGTTCGAGGCCATCAAGCTCGCCAAGGACACCAACCCGTCCAAGTTCGACGCCACCGTTGAGGTCGCTTTCCGTTTGGGCGTTGACCCGCGTAAGGCCGACCAGATGGTCCGCGGCACCGTCAACCTGCCCCACGGCACGGGTAAGACTGCCCGCGTCCTGGTTTTCGCAACGGGCGACAAGGCTGAAGCGGCAATCGCTGCTGGCGCCGACTTCGTTGGTTCCGATGACCTGATCGAAAAGATCGCAGCCGGCTGGACCGACTTCGACGCAGCAGTGGCAACCCCGGACCTCATGGGCAAGGTTGGCCGTCTCGGTAAGGTCCTCGGCCCGCGTAACCTCATGCCGAACCCGAAGACCGGTACCGTAACCGCAGACGTCACCAAGGCTGTCAACGACATCAAGGGTGGCAAGATCGACTTCCGCGTCGACAAGCACTCGAACCTGCACTTCATCATCGGCAAGGTTTCTTTCGATGAACTGAAGCTGGCCGAGAACTACGCAGCCGCTCTGGAAGAGGTGCTTCGCCTGAAGCCGTCCGCTTCCAAGGGCCGCTACATCCAGAAGGCCACCGTCGCCACCACGTTCGGCCCGGGCATCTCGGTTGACCCGAACGTCACCAAGGTCCTCACCGAGGCGTAAGCCACCGGGAGCATCGACTCTGAAAGGACCGTCCGGCAATGCCGGGCGGTCCTTTCTTCGTATGCAACCGGCACCTATCGCGGGTGGCGGCCGCTGATTAGGCTGAGGGCATGACAGGCCGGGTTCCGGATTTCAGCATCCATGAGCTCCACCTGCCGGAGTCCCTGGACGGGCCGGACGGCAAGGATTTCCGGGAGCTCACTTCCGTGCTGGACACCATGGTGTTGGAAACCTGGGGAAGCCTGGACCGGGCATCGTCGGCGCAGTCCCGGCTCGCCGGATGGCGCGATACCCCGTACGAGGCCTCGAGGAACTTCTTCGCCCGGGTCGGCGGAAGAATCGTCGGGCACGCTTCCTGCCAGGTTCCGCTCAAGGACAACGTCCATACCGCTTGGCTCCAGG
Organism: Arthrobacter sp. NPDC080073; assembly: GCF_040686575.1. NCBI lineage: Bacteria > Bacillati > Actinomycetota > Actinomycetes > Micrococcales > Micrococcaceae > Arthrobacter > Arthrobacter sp. NPDC080073. Next base: position 129,938 of record NZ_JBFBKR010000004.1, on the reverse strand, counting down.
TGGATGTTCTGGAGGGGCACCGCCGGCAAGGAATCGGGACCGCATTGCTCCGCACCGTCGAGGGGGTTGCGATGGCCCAGGGGAGGCACGTCCTGCAGGCGCACACCGAGCACCCGATCGGCGCCGCAGGAGCAGGGGCGCCCGGGGGAGTAACCGACGATGGTCCGGGAGTAGCCTTTTGCCTCAAGAACGGATACGCCCTGGAACAGACCAGCAGGTTCAGCAGCCTGGACATGGACCATGACGCGGAGTGGGCAAGGCTGGAGCTTGCGGCGCGTTCCAAAGCCGACGCCGCTTATAAGGTCCTTGCGTGGACGAACCGTTGCCCCGGCGAATACGTGGACCACATGGCCGGGCTGATGGGCCGGATGAGCACGGATACCCCGGCGGGAGGCCTTGAGATCGAGGCAGAGGCCTGGGACGCCGCCCGTGTCAGGCAACTCGAGGACACCACACTTGCCGAAGGCCAGACTTCCCTTGTGGCCGCCGCCCAGCATCGGTCGACGGGGGATCTCGTGGCCTACACCGTGATCTACCTTGATCCTTCGAAGCCCTGGGTGGCCGAGCAGGACGATACCCTGGTGGCGAAGCCGCACCGGGGCCACGGACTGGGAATGCTCGTGAAACTGGCCAATCTGCGCAGGCTGCAAACGGAATGTCCAGAGGTCCGGCGCGTCATGACTTATAACGCCGAGGAAAACGAACATATGCTTTCCATCAACGTACAGCTCGGCTTCAAAGCGGCGGGATACGACGGCGAATGGCAAAAGAGGATCAAATGACGAGCACGGTGGAGATTGGCCAACTCTGGATCCCGGATTCCCTTGACGCCGAGGACGCAAAGGACTTCCTGGCCGCCGTCGAAGTCAGCCGCAGGGTCCGGATGCAGATCTGGGGCACGGACGATCTCGCCTACACACCGTTGGAGAAACTGCTCGAGCTCGGTGATCCTTACGAACGCCAGGTCATTCTCGTGGCCCGTGTTGACGGCAGCATTGTCGGTACCGTGGACATCGCGCTGCCCCTTGCCGACAACATGGACCTGGCCGAGTTCACCCTCGACATCCTTCCTGAGTTCCAGCGCAGGGGCGTCGGCCGGCAGCTCCTGGAAGCTGCCGAGCACTTCGCTAGAAGCGAGGGCCGGACGATGATCATGGTGGACACCAACCACCCGGCGGAGTCCTTGCGCGGTGGTGCCGAGGGCCAGCTCGTGCCTGGCAGCGGCCTGGGGTTTGTTCCCCTGGCCAGCCGCGAGGTCGATTTTGCCCGTCGCACCGGCTACACACTCCAGCACATAGAACAGTTCAGTTCCTGTACGCTTCCGCTGGATTCAAAACTCGTCGCTGAGCTTGAAGCCGAAGCGGAAGCCGCGAACGCCGGTCGCTATCGGCTCCACCACTGGACCGACCGTTGCCCGCAACAGTGGCTCGAAGCTGTGGCCGCGCTGGAGAACGCGGCCGGGGAAGTGGTGTCAGAGGGCAGTGAGACAGCGGAAGCGGAGCAGCAGCAGTTAGTGTTCGACGCCGGCGTGTTGCGCCAGGCGGAAGACGCCGCCGTCGCGCAGGGGCGCCGAACGGTGGTCACCGCCGTCGAGCACGTCGCCAGCGGGCGGATCGTCGGGCTCACCACGATCAGCGTCCTGGCGCAACGCCAGGATGTCGTCTTCCAGGACGACACGATCGTCCTGCAGGAGCACCGGGGAAACAAACTCGGGCTCCTCATCAAGGTCGCCAATATGCAACGCCTCAGCGAACAGTTTCCCGATGCCCGGGTGATCTACACCTGGAACGCCCCGGAAAACCGGTACCTGCTGACCGTGAACAAGCAATTGGGGTTCACCACGGCCGGGGTTACCGGTCTGTGGCAGAAGGAACTGCCGGACATGGGCCCGAGGGTCACCTCATCCGAGTGAAGCGGCGCGATTTGGCGATGCACTTGCCCGTCCCGTAAGCTTGAACTACCAAAGACCGTCGGTTGATGGGAATCCACTCCTCCGGGCGCAGCTCAATTCTGCAGCCACGCGCGGAAGAACCAAGTGGTTTCCCTGACGAAGGACCCTGACAAAGGGCGGCCGGCGCAGGTGAACGAAGCAAATCTCCACGATCACTGGATCGTGTTGAGCCAAGCCCCGTGCATCTGCGCGGGGCGTTTTTTAGTTGCAGCTCTTTTGAGCGGGGACCCGGAAAACCGGCTTTATTCCCCGGAAGGAGGGTTATGGCAACGCCTAGCAAGATCTCCGCAGTAGCTGAGATCACCAACGATTTCAAGGAATCGAACGCCGCTGTCCTGACCGAATACCGCGGGCTCTCTGTTGCACAGCTCAAGCAGCTGCGTGTTTCTCTCGGCCTGGACACCAAGTTCTCGGTCGTCAAGAACACCCTGACCGCCATTGCAGCCAAGGAAGCTGGTGTCGAAGCATTCGACGGTCAGCTCGCCGGCCCCACTGCAATTGCATTCATCAAGGGTGACGCGGTTGCTGCCGCCAAGAGCCTGACGGACTTTGCCAAGGTCAACAAGCAGCTGGTCATCAAGACCGGCTACTTCGAGGGCAAGGCACTGAACGCAGCAGAGGTTGCCGCATTGGCAGCCCTCGAGTCCCGTGAGCTGCAGCTCGCCAAGGTTGCCGGCGTCCTCAAGGCACCTGCTGCCGCTGCCGCACGCATCATTGACGCTCTGCGCCTCAAGCTTGAAGAAGAGGGCGGCGCTGTAGCACCGGCCGCTGAAGAAGCACCGGCTGCCGAAGAGGCTCCCGCCGAGGCTGCTGCAGAAGAGGCTGCCGCTCCGGCGGAAGCGGCTGAAGCAGCAACCGAAGAGAACTAAGTTCTCCCCATTCAAACTGCGGTGCAGTAACGGACGACGTCCGTGGCAGCACCACCTAAAGGAAGGACGCCAAACATGGCGAAGCTCAGCAACGAAGAGCTCATTGAAGCTTTCAAGGAACTGACCATCATCGAGCTCTCCGAGTTCGTCAAGCTCTTCGAAGAGACCTTCGAAGTTACTGCTGCTGCTGTTGCAGTTGCAGGCCCGGCTGGCGCCGGCGCTGGCGAAGAAGTTGAAGAGAAGACCGAATTTGATGTCATCCTCGAAGCTGCCGGTGAAAAGAAGATCGCAGTGATCAAGGAAGTTCGCGCCATCACCTCCCTCGGCCTCAAGGAAGCCAAGGACCTGGTTGACGGTGCACCGAAGGCTGTTCTCGAAGGCGCCACCAAGGAAGCCGCTGACAAGGCCAAGGAGCAGCTCGAAGCTGCCGGCGCCACGGTTACTGTCAAGTAACTCGCGTTTTCAGGTAATTCGCTTTACACAGGAAGCCCTGTCCGGATCCGTCCGGGCGGGGCTTCCTGCTTTTAAGAGCAACGCGGGGTCACTTACGGCCCATTGGGTGGCGCTGGATGGGCCGTAAGTGACCCCGCGTTGCGGTTGGAAGGATCAGATGGGGTCGCTGATGTCGGCTACTACGGCCTGCAGCGCTTGCGCCAGCTCATCGGCCTTCACGAAGGCGCTGAATCCGTGCTCGCCTGCGCCCATGGAGATCCTGCGTCCGGCGATGCTGGCATCGGCATAGACGGGCCAGGGCTTCGAACTTCCCAGCGGCGTGATGGTGCCGCGCTCATAGCCGGTTGCCTCGAAAGCGATATCGGCGGAGGGCATGGACAGCTTGTTGACGCCCAGAAGGGCACGCAGCTTGGGCCAGGAGATCTGCCGGTCACCCGGAACCAAGGCAAACAGGAACGTGCCATCCCGATGCTTGACCACAAGGGACTTCACGATGTCGGCCGGTGTGATCCCCATGATGCGGGCCGCTTCGTCAAGGCTGCTTGCCGCAGCCCGCTCCACGAGTTGGACGTCGAGTCCGCGCGCTGCCGCGTCGGCGAGGAATCGCTCAGTGCCCCGCATCATGCTCCATTTCCGTTATGGCTGCTCCCGCTGCCGAATACGCCGAATACCCGAACACGCCGAATACCTAGTCGCGGTAGAGAAGCAGCGCTTCGCCCTGGCCGCCGCCACCACAGAGGGCGACCGCCGCTTTGCCCTTGCCGCGGCGCTTCAGCTCGTGGGCTGCGTGGAGGGCAAGCCGGGCTCCCGAAGCGCCGATCGGGTGTCCAATCGCAATCGCCCCGCCGTGGACATTGCACTTCTCCAAGGGATAGTCCAGGTCCTTCAAGGACTGCACCGCAACCGAGCCGAAGGCTTCGTTGATCTCGATGAAGTCCAGATCGGCCGTCTTCCACCCCGCGCGGTCCAGCGCGCGAAGTATCGCGTTGGAAGGCTGCGAATGCAGGCTGTTGTCAGGTCCCGCCACCTGGCCGGGCTTGCCGACGACGGCAAGGTAGTCAAGGCCGTTTTCCTCGGCAAAGCGGCGGCTTGTGAGCACGAGTGCGGAGGCGCCGTCGGACAGGGGAGAGGAGTTGCCGGCGGTGATGGTTCCGTCGGTGGCAAAGGCGCCCTTCAGCGGGGCCAGGGTCTCAAGCGTTGTCTGGGGGCGGACGCCTTCGTCACTTGTCAGCAGCAGCGGTTCCCCCTTGCGCTGTTTGACGCTGATGGGCGTGATCTCGCCGTCGAACACCCCTTGCGCGGCGGCCGCGGCCGCGCGCTGGTGCGAAGCGGCGGCCACTTCGTCCTGGGACAGGCGGTCGATGCCCAGGGAGAGGTTCTTGATCTCCGTGGACAGGCCCATTGACTGGCCATCGAACGCATCGGTGAGGCCGTCATGGGCCGCGACGTCGAGGGCCTGGACCGCCCCATAGCTCCACCCTTGCCTCGAACCGGGCAGCAAGTGGGGAGCGCGGCTCATCGATTCCTGGCCGCCGGCAACCACGACGACGGCGTCTCCGCTGCGGATCATTCGCGCGGCATCGATCACGGCAGTCAGTCCGGAGAGGCAGACCTTGTTGATGGTGACGGCCGGGATGTTCCAGCCGATTCCGGCCGCGATGGCGCTTTGCCGGGCCGGATTCTGGCCGGCACCCGCCTGCAGGACCTGTCCCATAATCACTGCGTCCACTTTGTCCGCGGTGAGTCCGCTCGCGGCAATGGCGCCCGAAATGGCGTGGCCACCGAGCTCGACGGCGGTGAGCCCGGCCAGTTGCCCGTTCAACCGTCCCTGTGGGGTACGGCTTGCGGAAAGGATGACAACGTCGTTGTTGTTGTCCGCTGTGTCTGAGGGGGTGCTCATTGTCTCTCTTCCGATCAAGGGTGGTGAGCCTAGGTTACCGTGGCGTACATCACCTCTCCATTCAACAATGGAGCCTGGATCAACATTCCGCCCACGGCTGTATGGGGCCGGGCCCCAAAGGTGCCTGCGGCAACTGTGCTTGCATTCAGGCCGGATGTGGGGTAGACAGGTTGGTTGATTTGCCGTATTGTGGATATTTGCGTCTTCCCTGTTAACCTTCAGCCTTCATATAGCGGTGGGCTTTACCTCTCAGCTGCGCCATCGACGTGCCGTTAGAACGAGCATGGTCTTGGTCAGCCGGGGTCCCGGGTCATATAGCGGAACCGGAAAGGTACACTGCGGATTCAATCTGCAGGGTGCAAGCGGGGGAGATCTGAAAACGCCTGAAGGTCTGTGGAAGGATCCCTCTTGGTCGCCTCGAGCACCTCTAATAACGAAACCGCTAATACGGCAAGCACCGATGGTGCCACTCGCCGGCTCTCATTCGCAAAGATTCACGAACCGCTGGACGTTCCGAATCTGCTCGCATTGCAGACAGACAGCTTTGACTGGCTGGTCGGAAACGAACGCTGGCAGTCGCGTGTAGCGAAGGCCGTCGAGGAAGGCGACCTGAGCGTCGCCACCACCTCTGGACTTGCTGACATCTTCGAAGAGATCTCCCCCATCGAGGACTTCCAGGGCACCATGTCCCTGAGCTTCTCCGAGCCGGAGTTCGCTGATCCGAAGTACACCATGGCCGAATGCAAAGACCGTGACGCCACTTACTCGGCACCGCTGTATGTCAAGGCCGAGTTCATGAACAACAACACGGGTGAAATCAAGCAGCAGACCGTGTTCATGGGCGATTTCCCTCTCATGACCGAGAAGGGAACGTTCGTCGTCAACGGCACCGAGCGTGTCGTCGTCTCCCAGCTGGTCCGTTCGCCGGGCGCCTACTTTGAGCGCACCGCTGACAAGACCAGCGACAAGGACATCTTCACTGCAAAGATCATCCCGTCCCGCGGTGCATGGTTCGAGCTCGAAATCGACAAGCGCGACCAGGTCGGCGTACGCCTCGACCGCAAGCGCAAGCAGTCGGTCACCGTTCTGCTGAAGGCCCTTGGTTGGACCGAAGGCCAGATCCTCGAAGAGTTCGGCCAGTACGACTCCATGCGCGCAACGCTGGAGAAGGACGCCACCGAAACCCGCGAAGACGCCCTGCTGGACATCTACCGCAAGCTGCGTCCGGGCGAGCCGCCCACCGTCGAGGCTGCCCAGTCCCTGCTGGACAACCTGTACTTCAACGCCAAGCGCTACGATCTGGCCAAGGTTGGCCGTTACAAGATCAACCGCAAGCTCGGCATCGACCGCTCCCTTGGCGACAAGGAAGCTTCGGTCCTGCACGTTGAAGACATCGTGGCCATGATCAAGTTCCTCGTCGCGCTTCACGCCGGCGAGAAGACCCTCATGGGCAAGCGCGATGGCGAAGACCACGAGCTCCGCGTCGAGATCGATGACATCGACCACTTCGGCAACCGTCGAATCCGCGCCGTCGGCGAACTGATCGAAAACCAGGTCCGCACCGGCCTGTCCCGCATGGAACGCGTCGTCCGCGAACGCATGACCACGCAGGACGTCGAAGCGATCACGCCGCAGACCCTGATCAACATCCGCCCCGTTGTGGCAGCCATCAAGGAGTTCTTCGGAACGTCCCAGCTGTCGCAGTTCATGGACCAGAACAACCCGTTGTCGGGTCTGACCCACAAGCGCCGCCTGTCGGCCCTTGGCCCGGGTGGTCTGTCCCGTGACCGCGCAGGCATGGAAGTCCGAGACGTTCACCCGTCCCACTACGGACGTATGTGCCCCATCGAAACTCCTGAAGGCCCGAACATCGGCCTGATCGGTTCGCTGGCTTCCTACGGCCGCATCAACCCGTTCGGTTTCATCGAGACTCCGTACCGCCTGGTGTCCGAGGGTGTCGTTTCCGATGAGGTCCAGTACCTCACCGCCGACGACGAAGCCGAAGTCCTGATCGCACAGGCCAACGCACCGCTGGACGCCGACAAGAAGTTCGCGGAAGAAACCGTGCTTGTCCGTGCCCGTGGTGGTGGAGGCGAGCCCGTCCTGGTTCCGGCTGCCGACGTTCAGTTCATGGACGTTTCCCCGCGCCAGATGGTGTCCGTAGCTACCGCCCTGATTCCGTTCCTCGAGCATGACGATGCAAACCGCGCACTCATGGGTGCCAACATGCAGCGCCAGGCCGTGCCGCTGGTCCGTTCCGAGGCCCCGTTCGTGGGCACCGGCATGGAGCGCGCTGCCGCCGTCGACGCCGGTGACGTTGTCATCGCGAAGAAGGCCGGTGTGGTCAACGAAGTTTCCGCTGACCTCGTCACCATGCTCAACGACGACGGCACGGAAACCAGCTACCGCATCAACAAGTTCGCCCGTTCCAACCAGGGCAACTGCTACAACCACCGTGTCCTGGTCAACGAAGGCCAGCGCCTCGAAGTCGGCGGCATCATCGCTGACGGACCGGCAACGGACCAGGGTGAACTCGCCCTCGGCAAGAACCTCCTCGTGGCATTCATGTCCTGGGAAGGCCACAACTTCGAGGACGCCATCATCCTGTCCCAGCGCATCGTCGCTGAGGACGTTCTTTCCTCCATCCACATCGAGGAGCACGAGATCGACGCCCGCGACACCAAGCTTGGTGCCGAGGAAATCACCCGTGACATCCCCAACGTGTCCGAGGAAGTCCTCGCAGGACTGGACGAGCGCGGCATCATCCACATCGGTGCAGAGGTTGAAGCCGGCGACATCCTGGTCGGAAAGGTCACCCCTAAGGGTGAAACCGAACTGACTCCGGAAGAGCGCCTCCTCCGTGCGATCTTCGGCGAGAAGTCCCGCGAAGTGCGTGACACCTCCCTGAAGGTTCCCCACGGTGAGTCCGGCACGGTTATCGGCGTGCGCGTCTTCGACCGTGACAACGACGACGAGCTGCCCCCGGGCGTCAACCAGCTGGTCCGCGTCTACGTTGCTGCCAAGCGCAAGATCACCGACGGCGACAAGCTCGCCGGCCGCCACGGTAACAAGGGCGTCATCTCCAAGATCCTGCCTGTGGAAGATATGCCGTTCCTTGCCGACGGTACGCCGGTGGACATCGTCCTGAACCCCCTCGGTGTTCCGGGCCGCATGAACGTCGGCCAGGTGCTCGAAACGCACCTCGGTTGGGTTGCCAAGACCGGTTGGAAGATCGAAGGCGAGCCGGAGTGGGTCAAGAACCTCCCGAACCTGCCTCGTGAAACCGGCCAGACCACTGTCGCCACCCCGGTGTTCGACGGTGCGCGCGAAGAGGAAATCACAGGTCTGCTGGATTCCACCAACGTGACCCGCGACGGTGACCGCCTGATCGACTCCTCCGGTAAGACCCGTCTGTTCGACGGCCGCTCCGGCGAGCCGTTCCCGGACCCGATCTCCGTGGGCTACATGTACATCCTGAAGCTCCACCACCTGGTGGACGACAAGATCCACGCACGCTCCACCGGCCCGTACTCCATGATCACGCAGCAGCCGCTGGGTGGTAAGGCACAGTTCGGTGGCCAGCGCTTCGGTGAAATGGAAGTGTGGGCGCTCGAAGCATACGGCGCTGCCTACACCCTCCAGGAACTGCTGACGATCAAGTCCGATGACATCCACGGCCGCGTGAAGGTCTACGAAGCCATCGTCAAGGGCGAGAACATCCCCGAGCCTGGCGTTCCGGAATCCTTCAAGGTCTTGATCAAGGAAATGCAGTCGCTGTGCCTGAACGTGGAAGTTCTTTCCACGGACGGTACGACGATCGAAATGCGTGACTCTGATGACGCAGTCTTTACGGCTGCGGAAGAACTGGGCATTGATCTGTCTCGCGCAGAGCCCAGCTCCGTAGAAGAGGTCTAAACAGCCGCTCTGGCTGGCGGTGCAGACCGCCAGCCAAGGCAGCTGCCTCTTTCCGTAAACCCAAGACTTCAGAATTTAGAGAACAAGAGAGAACAGGGACCATATGTCCAGCGAATCCTCCTTCGGCCTCATGCAGATCGGCCTCGCCACCGCGGAAGACATCCGCGGCTGGTCTTACGGTGAGGTCAAGAAGCCGGAAACCATCAACTACCGCACGCTCAAGCCCGAGAAGGACGGCCTCTTCTGCGAGAAGATCTTCGGCCCGTCCCGGGACTGGGAATGCTACTGCGGCAAGTACAAGCGCGTGCGCTTCAAGGGCATCATCTGCGAGCGTTGTGGCGTTGAAGTCACCCGCGCCAAGGTGCGCCGCGAGCGCATGGGCCACATTGAGCTGGCCGCTCCCGTCACGCACATCTGGTACTTCAAGGGTGTTCCCTCCCGCTTGGGCTACCTCCTTGACCTGGCACCGAAGGACCTTGAAAAGGTCATCTACTTCGCTGCCTACATGATCACCAGCGTCGACACCGAGAGCCGTCACGCGGAACTGCCGAACCTCCAGGTGGAGCACGACCTCGAGAAGAAGCAGCTCGTCGACAACCGCGACAGCGACATCGCCACGATTGCCCGCGACCTTGAGGACGAGCTTGCCCGCCTCGAAGGTGAAGGCGCCAAGGCTGCAGACAAGAAGAAGGCCCGCGACTCCGCGGACCGTCAGATGGCCAACGTCCGCAAGCGCGCGGACGCTGAGATCGAGCGCCTCGAGCAGGTCTGGGACCGCTTCAAGAACCTCAAGGTCGCCGACCTTGAAGGTGACGAAGGCCTGTACCGCGAACTGCGCGACCGCTACGGCATGTACTTCGAAGGCTCCATGGGTGCCGAAGCCATCAAGAAGCGTCTTGAGAACTTCGACATGCAGGCAGAGTCGGAGTCCCTGCGCGACACCATCCAGAACGGCAAGGGCCAGCGCAAGACCCGTGCACTTAAGCGCCTGAAGGTTGTCAACGCATTCCTGACCACCAACAACAGCCCGCTTGGCATGGTGTTGGACGCCGTCCCGGTGATCCCGCCGGAACTGCGCCCGATGGTCCAGCTGGACGGTGGCCGCTTCGCCACCTCCGACCTCAACGACCTCTACCGCCGTGTGATCAACCGCAACAACCGACTCAAGCGACTGCTTGACCTCGGTGCTCCGGAGATCATCGTCAACAACGAGAAGCGCATGCTTCAGGAAGCTGTTGACAGCCTCTTCGACAACGGCCGCCGCGGCCGTCCGGTCACGGGTCCGGGCAACCGTCCGCTGAAGTCCCTGAGCGACATGCTCAAGGGCAAGCAGGGCCGTTTCCGCCAGAACCTGCTCGGCAAGCGCGTCGACTACTCCGGCCGTTCGGTCATCGTCGTCGGCCCGCAGCTGAAGCTGCACCAGTGTGGTCTGCCCAAGCAGATGGCCCTGGAGCTCTTCAAGCCGTTCGTGATGAAGCGACTGGTTGACCTCAACCACGCGCAGAACATCAAGTCGGCAAAGCGCATGGTCGAGCGTTACCGCCCGCAGGTCTGGGACGTCCTGGAAGAGATCATCACCGAACACCCGGTGCTGCTCAACCGTGCACCTACCCTGCACCGCCTCGGCATCCAGGCATTCGAGCCGCAGCTTGTTGAAGGCAAGGCAATCCAGCTTCACCCGCTGGTTTGTGGCGCCTTCAACGCCGACTTCGACGGCGACCAGATGGCAGTCCACCTGCCGCTGAGCCCCGAAGCGCAGGCTGAAGCCCGCATCCTGATGCTGTCCTCCAACAACATCTTGAAGCCCTCTGATGGCCGTCCGGTGACCCTGCCTTCGCAGGACATGATCATCGGTCTGTACCACCTGACCACCAAGCGCGTTGGTTCCGCAGGCGAAGGCCGCATCTTCTCCTCGGTTGCTGAAGCCATCATGGCCTACGATGCCCGCGAGCTGCACCTGAACTCCCAGGTCAAGATCCGCCTTGAGGGCTTTGTCCCTTACGCCGGCTGGGAAGCTCCGGAAGGCTGGGAGCCCGGTCAGACCGCGCTGGTCCAGACCTCCCTCGGCCAGGTTCTCTTCAACGAGACCCTGCCGGAGGACTACCCGTGGGTTGAGGCTGTTGCCGACAAGGGCGAGCTGTCCCGGATCGTCAACGACCTCGCAGAGCGCTACCCGAAGGTTGTCACGGCTGCAACGCTGGACAACCTGAAGGACGCCGGTTTCTACTGGGCAACCCGCTCGGGCGTCACCGTGGCAATCTCCGACATCGAGGTGCCCACCTCCAAGCCGGCCATCCTGGCCGGTTACGAGACGATGGCTGCCAAGATCCAGGGCCAGTACGACAAGGGCCTGATCGACGACGACGAGCGTCGCCAGGAACTGATCGAGATCTGGAACAAGGCCACCAACGAAATCGCCCAGGCGATGCGTGACAGCCTGTCCCCGATGAACACCATCAACCGCATGGTGTCCTCCGGTGCACGTGGTAACTGGATGCAGGTCCGCCAGATCGCGGGTATCCGTGGACTTGTGGCCAACCCGAAGGGTGAGATCATCCCGCGTCCGATCAAGTCCTCGTACCGCGAGGGCCTGTCGGTGCTGGAATACTTCATCGCCACGCACGGTGCCCGTAAGGGTCTGGCCGACACCGCGCTGCGTACCGCCAACTCGGGTTACCTGACCCGTCGCCTGGTGGACGTTTCGCAGGACGTCATCGTCCGTGAAGAGGACTGTGGCACCGAGCGTGGTCTCATGACCGCAATCGCGGTGCCGGACTCCAACGGTGAGCTGGTCCTTGACGAGAACGTCGAGAACAGCGCCTACGCACGTACCCTCGCCGTCGACGTCGTCGACTCCAAGGGCGCGGTGCTGGCGGCTGCCGGCACCGACTGCGGCGACGTCGTCATTGCCGAGCTGCTCGCAGCCGGCATCACCGAGGTCAAGGTCCGCTCCGTGCTCACGTGTGAGTCCAAGGTCGGTACCTGTGCGCTCTGCTACGGCCGTTCGTTGGCCACCGGCAAGACCGTGGACATCGGAGAGGCCGTCGGCATCATCGCCGCTCAGTCCATTGGTGAACCCGGTACCCAGCTGACCATGCGTACGTTCCACACCGGTGGTGCTGTTTCGGCCAGCGGTGGGGACGACATCACCCAGGGTCTGCCCCGTATCCAGGAGCTCTTCGAAGCCCGTACTCCGAAGGGTGTTGCACCGATTGCTGAAGCAGCCGGCCGCATCGCCATTGAAGAGTCCGAGCGCCAGATGCGCCTCATCATCACCCCGGACGACGGTTCCGAGGAGATCGCCTACCCGGTGCTGCGCCGTTCCCGCCTCCTCATCGAGGATGGCGAGCACGTGAGCGTCGGCCAGAAGCTGATCAACGGTCCTGTGGACCCGAAGCAGGTTCTGCGCATCATGGGTCCGCGTGCCGCCCAGAAGTTCCTGGTGGACGAGGTCCAGGGCGTTTACCGCAGCCAGGGCATCGGCATCCACGACAAGCACGTGGAAGTCATCGTCCGTCAGATGCTGCGCCGCGTGACCGTCATCGAATCCGGCGACTCCGAGCTGCTTCCGGGCGAGCTCGCTGAGCGCAGCCGCTTCGAGGACGAGAACCGTCGCGTGGTGTCCGAAGGCCGTACCCCGGCTTCCGGTCGTCCGGAACTCATGGGTATCACGAAGGCATCCCTGGCAACCGAGTCCTGGCTGTCGGCCGCTTCCTTCCAGGAGACCACCCGCGTTCTGACGCAGGCGGCCATGGAAGGCAAGAGCGACCCGCTGCTTGGCCTCAAGGAGAATGTCATCATCGGTAAGCTCATCCCGGCCGGTACGGGCCTGCCCCGTTACACCGAGGTCACCGTGGAGCCGACTGAAGAAGCAAAGGCAAGCCTGTTCACGGGCCCCAGCGCCTTCACCGACTTCTCGTACGACGCCCTGGGCGGCGACGGAGCTCCCGAGTTCCACGCCATCCCGCTGGATGACTACGATCTCGGCAACGACTTCCGCTAACCCGGAGTCTGAAACGCAAAGGAAGGACCCCGCACTCTGTGAGTGCGGGGTCCTTCCCGTTTGACGGACCTTGCGCCATTAGGCGCACGACGACGGCGGGCGGCACGCGCCGTCGTCGTGCGCCCCCTTTACACCCGATTAAGGCCTCAGATCAAGCCATGCTAGAATTTTGGTAATTGTTCTGTGTGGCAGTGGATGAAGGCCGCCGCAGCATCATTTCGGTTTTGTTCTCATGATGCTTGGGTGGAGCCTGTTTCCGGGTTGCGGGCTACGTGCGCAACGAATGCCGCACTTTTGCACGCCCATCGGGTCTTCGGACCAGGGCCGCATGGACAACGCCAAAGCTCTCACGCAACACAGGCCCTCGCCTGGCGCGGAGCAGAGATCAACCAACGGAGAACACGAAAGTGCCTACGATTAACCAGCTGGTCCGCAAGGGCCGCACGCCTAAGGTCTCCAAGACCAAGGCTCCCGCGCTTAAGGGCAGCCCGATGCGCCGCGGTGTTTGCACCCGCGTTTACACGACCACCCCGAAGAAGCCGAACTCGGCTCTCCGTAAGGTTGCACGTGTGCGCCTCAACGGTGGCGTTGAAGTTACCGCCTACATCCCCGGTGTTGGCCACAACCTCCAGGAGCACTCCATCGTGCTGGTCCGTGGTGGTCGTGTGAAGGACCTTCCGGGTGTCCGTTACAAGATCGTCCGTGGTGCCCTCGATACCCAGGGTGTCAAGAACCGCAAGCAGGCCCGCAGCCGCTACGGCGCAAAGATGGAGAAGAAGTAATATGCCTCGCAAGGGTCCGGCCCCGAAGCGGCCGCTAGTTTCCGATCCCGTATACGGTTCCCCGTTGGTCACCCAGCTGATCAACAAGGTTCTGATCGACGGCAAGAAGTCCACCGCAGAGCGCATCGTTTACGGCGCACTCGAAGGTGCACGCGCCAAGTCCGGTGGCGACCCCGTCGCCGCCCTCAAGAAGGCCATGGACAACGTCAAGCCTTCCCTCGAGGTCCGCTCCCGCCGTGTCGGTGGCGCAACCTACCAGGTTCCCGTTGAGGTCAAGCCGGGCCGTTCCACCGCCCTCGCTCTCCGCTGGCTGGTCGGCTACTCCAAGGCTCGCCGCGAGAAGACGATGACCGAGCGCCTCCAGAACGAAATCCTGGATGCGTCCAACGGTCTCGGTGCCGCTGTGAAGCGTCGCGAAGACACCCACAAGATGGCCGAGTCGAACAAGGCCTTCGCACACTACCGCTGGTAAAACTTCCCGTACGCCGCCGGCTCCGACGAGCTGGCGGCGAACGTGTAGTCCATCCGAAAGGGAGACACCGTGGCACAGGACGTGCTTACCGACCTTAGCAAGGTCCGCAACATCGGCATCATGGCCCACATCGATGCCGGCAAGACCACCACCACCGAGCGCATCCTGTTCTACACGGGTGTGAACCACAAGATCGGCGAAACGCACGACGGCGCTTCGACGACCGACTGGATGGAACAGGAAAAGGAACGCGGCATCACCATCACGTCGGCCGCCGTGACCTGCTTCTGGGACAAGAACCAGATCAACATTATTGACACCCCGGGCCACGTGGACTTCACGGTTGAGGTCGAGCGCTCGCTGCGCGTCCTCGACGGCGCCGTCGCTGTCTTCGATGGCAAGGAAGGCGTCGAGCCGCAGTCCGAGACTGTTTGGCGCCAGGCCGACAAGTACAACGTGCCGCGCATCTGCTTCGTCAACAAGATGGACAAGCTCGGCGCTGACTTCTACTTCACCGTAGACACCATCATCAGCCGCCTCGGTGCCAAGCCGCTGGTTCTCCAGCTGCCGATCGGTGCGGAGAACGACTTCATCGGCGTCGTGGATCTCCTTGAGATGCGCGCCCTGGTGTGGCCGGGCGATGCCAAGGGTGACGTCACCATGGGTGCCAAGTACGAGGTCCAGGAGATCCCCGCTGATCTCCAGGCCAAGGCTGAGGAATACCGTGCACAGCTCGTTGAGACTGTTGCCGAGGCTTCCGAAGAACTCATGGAGAAGTACCTCGAAGGTGAAGAACTCACTGTCGAGGAGCTCAAGGCCGGCATCCGCAAGATGACCATCAACTCCGAGCTCTACCCGGTTCTCTGTGGTTCTGCCTTCAAGAACCGCGGCGTACAGCCGATGCTGGATGCTGTCGTCGACTTCCTGCCGAACCCGCTCGACGTCCCGCCCATGGTCGGTCACGACCCGCGCGACGAAGAGAAGGAGCTCACCCGCAAGCCTTCTGCCGAAGAGCCGTTCTCGGCCCTGGCGTTCAAGATTGCCGCGCACCCGTTCTTCGGCCAGCTCACCTTCATCCGCGTGTACTCCGGTCACGTAGAAGCAGGTGCCCAGGTGGTCAACTCCACCAAGGGCAAGAAGGAGCGCATCGGCAAGCTGTTCCAGATGCACGCCAACAAGGAAATGCCTGTTGAAGGCGCTACCGCGGGCCACATCTACGCAGCAATCGGTCTGAAGGACACGACGACGGGCGACACCCTGTGCGACGCGAACAACCAGATCGTGCTCGAGTCCATGAGCTTCCCGGAGCCCGTGATCTCGGTTGCCATCGAGCCGAACACCAAGGGTGACCAGGAGAAGCTCTCCACGGCCATCCAGAAGCTCTCCGCTGAGGACCCGACCTTCCAGGTCTCCCTCAACGAGGACACCGGTCAGACCATCATCGCCGGCATGGGCGAGCTCCACCTGGACATCCTGGTGGACCGCATGCGCCGCGAATTCAAGGTCGAGGCAAACGTCGGCAAGCCGCAGGTTGCTTACCGCGAGACCATCAAGCGCGCTGTAGAGCGTCACGACTACACGCACAAGAAGCAGACCGGTGGTTCGGGTCAGTTCGCTAAGATCCAGATCGCCATCGAGCCGATGGACACCGCCGACGGCGAGCTCTACGCGTTCGAGAACAAAGTCACCGGTGGCCGCGTGCCCCGCGAGTACATCCCGTCCGTTGACGCGGGTATCCAGGATGCACTCAACGACGGCGTTCTGGCCGGCTACCCGGTTGTCGGCATCAAGGCCACGCTGATTGACGGCGCATACCACGATGTTGACTCCTCGGAAATGGCGTTCAAGATCGCCGGCCGTATGGCTTTCAAGGAAGCCGCACGCAAGGCGAACCCGGTTCTGCTCGAACCGCTGATGGATGTTGAGGTCCGCACCCCTGAGGAATACATGGGTGAAGTAATTGGTGACCTGAACTCCCGCCGTGGCCAGATGCAGTCCATGGAAGATGCCGCTGGCGTCAAGGTGATCCGTGCGCACGTTCCGCTGTCCGGCATGTTCGGCTACATCGGTGACCTGCGTTCGAAGACCCAGGGCCGTGCTGTGTACTCCATGACGTTCAACAGCTACGCCGAGGTCCCGAAGGCAGTTGCCGACGAGATCATCCAGAAGAACCGCGGCGAGTAATCACCGACGGATAAACCAGGATGCTGGCCCGTTCCGGGAAAGCATTCAGTGCAGGCGCCGGGCTGTGGCCCAGGCCGCAGTCCGGTCCTTGCACGAACAGACTCCAGGCACCAGCATTGGTCCCTGAATCTGCAATTTCACCAAATCCAAAGCCCCCAAGTAGACTTGCTGGAGTTTCTGCCGCGAAAAGCGCGGCCGAGGAGCAACTCACTTGAAATCGTTCTAGGAGGAACCTGTGGCAAAGGCAAAGTTCGAGCGGACTAAGCCGCACGTCAACATCGGCACCATTGGTCACGTTGACCACGGTAAGACGACGCTGACTGCCGCCATTTCCAAGGTGCTGTACGACAAGTACCCCACTCTCAACGAGCAGCGCGACTTCGCGTCGATTGACTCTGCTCCGGAAGAGCGCCAGCGTGGTATCACCATCAACATCTCCCACGTTGAGTACCAGACCGAGAAGCGCCACTACGCACACGTAGACGCTCCGGGTCACGCTGACTACATCAAGAACATGATCACCGGTGCTGCCCAGATGGACGGTGCGATCCTCGTGGTTGCCGCCACTGACGGCCCGATGGCTCAGACCCGCGAGCACGTTCTGCTCGCCCGCCAGGTTGGCGTTCCCTACCTGCTGGTCGCGCTGAACAAGTCCGACATGGTCGAGGACGAAGAGCTTCTCGACCTCGTTGAAATGGAAGTTCGCGAGCTGCTCAGCGCTCAGGGCTTCGATGGCGACGACGCTCCGGTTGTGCGTGTTTCCGGCCTCAAGGCACTCGAAGGCGACCCGGTTTGGGTCAAGTCCGTCGAGGACCTCATGGAAGCTGTCGACAACTCGGTTCCGGACCCCGTTCGTGACCGCGACAAGCCGTTCCTGATGCCGATCGAAGACGTCTTCACAATCACCGGTCGTGGCACCGTTGTTACGGGTCGCGCCGAGCGCGGTACCCTCGCGATCAACTCTGAAGTTGAAATCGTTGGTATCCGTCCGGTCCAGAAGACCACCGTTACCGGTATCGAGATGTTCCACAAGCAGCTCGACGAAGCATGGGCCGGCGAGAACTGTGGCCTCCTGCTCCGCGGTCTGAAGCGCGACGACGTCGAGCGTGGCCAGGTTGTCGTCAAGCCGGGTTCCATCACCCCGCACACCGACTTCGAGGCCAACGTCTACATCCTTTCCAAGGACGAAGGCGGACGTCACAACCCGTTCTACTCGAACTACCGCCCGCAGTTCTACTTCCGTACCACGGACGTAACCGGCGTTATCACCCTGCCGGAAGGCACGGAAATGGTTATGCCTGGCGACAACACTGAGATGACCGTTGAGCTCATCCAGCCGATCGCTATGGAAGAGGGCCTCGGCTTCGCAATCCGTGAAGGTGGCCGCACCGTTGGTTCGGGACGTGTCACCAAGATCCTCAAGTAGTTCCTACTTGTAGATCGGTGAAGGACCGGGCGCCTGGCGACCGGTAGCAAGCCAAAGAAGAACCCCGTCACTATCGTGGCGGGGTTCTTCTTTGCTGCTCAAGGTGCCGTTTCGGACTCGTGCGTCCGGCCGGGGTGCACGCCTGCACTGCCGGATGCGGAGCGCGCCCTGATAGCGTTGCCTCAAAGGAGGAATGCCGAATGGGAACGCTGATTTTTCTGGTCCTGGTGGTTGTGGTGGTAGCTGGCGTGATGTGGGGAAGGAAATACTTCCGCCGCGAGATCGAGCGGGCAAAGCGCATCAAACGTGCGAACAGGAAAGATTGATTTAGCACGATCGGTCCACAAAAGGGGGACTTCGAATCAGCTCCGGCGCGCCTTGCTCAGGGACTGGTACCAGTAGTAGGAGTCCTTGGGGGTTCTTTCCAGCGTGTCGAAATCAACGTGCACCAGCCCGAATCGCTGTGAATATCCGGCAGCCCATTCGAAGTTGTCCAGGAGCGTCCAGACGTAGTAGCCCAGAAGTTCGACGTCGTGGGCGATCCCGCCAGGCGCCGTGGCCCTCAAGGCCTGGCCAAGGTGCGAAGCAAGGTAGCTGATGCGGTCGGCGTCGTGCACTGGCCCCCGTGTGTGGTCCGGTTCCGGGAAACTGGCGCCGCTCTCCGTGATGAAGAGGGGAGGCAGCGCTGCCCCGTACCGGTCTTTCAGTTCCCGCAGGAGGATTCCGAGGTGCTCGGGAGCCACAGGCCAACCAAATCCTGTTGTTTCGTATTCCGGGAAGGCCGCCAGGTGGAACGGCAGCTTGGCCATCATCTCCGGGTTGCTGACCGGGGTGCTTCCGTCGCCGCGGCCCGAGGCTACCTTGACGGGGTAGTAGTAGTTCAAGCCGTAGAAATCCAACGGCTGGTGGATAGTCTTCAGATCCTCGTCCCGGACCTTGCCCAAAGCCCGGAACCAGGGCCTCACCTGCAGCGGAGGTTTCGGGTACCGCCCCAGGAGGATGGGATCGGCATAGACCCGGTTGAAGATGAGGTCGAAGGCCTTGGCCATGAGGACGTCGGCCAAGCGTTTGGTTGCGGGCAGGACCGGCGAATGGACATTGGCTACGCCAATAGTTCCCGCCACCCCGGCAGCGCGCAGGGCCTGGACGGCGAGGCCGTGCCCCAACAACTGGTGGTGGGCTGCGGGCAGGGCATCGAAAAGCAGCCGCCTGCCGGGAGCGTGGACACCGAGCGCATATCCTTGCAACGCTACCGAAACGGGTTCGTTGAGGGTGACCCATTGCGCAACGCGGTCACCGAAGCGGTGTGCGGCCGCTGCGGAGTATTCGGCGAACCGTTCCGCCGTCGCCCGGTTCAGCCAGCCGCCGTCGTGCTCCAAGGGCAGGGGAGTGTCCCAATGGAACAAGGTCACCATGGGGGAGACCCCGGCTTTGAGGAGCTTGTCGATCAGACGGTCGTAGAAGTCCAGGCCCTGTTGGTTGATGGGCCCCTTGCCGCCGGGTTGGATCCGCGGCCAGGAGAGGGAGAACCGGTAGGAATCCACGCCCAGCTCCTGTATGAGGGCAATGTCTTCATCTGTCCGGTTGTAGTGGTCGCACGCGACCGCGGGGGAGTGCCCGTCGACGATCGCCCCTGGTTTTTCGGCAAATGCATCCCAGCTTGATGGTCCGCGTCCATCCGCCGTGAGCGAGCCCTCGATCTGAAAGGCGGCCGCGGCGACCCCCAGGGTGAAGTCCGGCCTGATGCGGTTTGCAAGATCCCCCACAGTGGCAGTATCTTGGACGGTCATGCCCCCATCATCCCGAGCGCGGGAGCCGATGGCAATGGTCGGACGAGGTCCGATTGGCGTATGCCGGAGAATTCCGGCATACTAGGTGAGTTGTTCAAGCGCTTCTTCGCGTCCCGATCCGGATAATGCCGGGTGCCAGGGTCCAAGCTGAAGCCCAAACATAACCCAGATCCCCAAAGGAATTCGGACGCGTCTGCGTGGAAATCGCGACACGCCCGACCGCGGGGGTCGGTTACACCGGCAAGTTGAGGAACCCGGATCCCTCCGGATTCAGCTTGTGCGGCGGGTGGTAGTACTACTTCAAATGCTTCGGCAGCCACATGCAACACGTAAGTGAACAGGGCAGCCTTTAATCGAGGGCCGCACAGACTGAAAGAGAGTCAGGCGACATGGCGGGACAAAAAATCCGCATCCGGCTGAAGTCATATGACCACGAGGTCATTGATGTTTCAGCGCGGAAGATCGTTGAGACGGTCACGCGCGCAGGCGCAACGGTAGTAGGCCCCGTGCCGCTGCCGACGGAGAAGAACGTGTACTGCGTTATCCGCTCTCCCCACAAGTACAAGGACAGCCGTGAGCACTTTGAAATGCGTACTCACAAGCGTCTGATCGACATCATCGACCCCACGCCGAAGGCTGTCGACTCGCTTATGCGTCTCGACCTGCCGGCCGACGTGAACATCGAAATCAAGCTGTAGGGAGGTGCTGAGAAAACTATGACCGCAACCCGTAACGTAAAGGGCCTGCTGGGCACGAAGCTCGGCATGACCCAGGTCTGGGACGAGAACAACAAGCTCATCCCGGTAACTGTCGTCCAGGCTGACTCCAACGTCATCACCCAGCTGCGCAATGCAGAGACTGATGGCTATGTCGCCGTTCAGATCGGCTACGGCCAGATCGATCCCCGCAAGGTCACCAAGCCGCTGGCTGGTCACTTTGAAAAGGCTGGCGTAACTCCTCGCCGCCACGTCGTCGAACTGCGCACTGCAGACGCCGCGTCTTACGAACTGGGCCAGGAGCTTTCTGTTGAGCTCTTCGAAGCCGGCCAGAAGATCGACGTCGTCGGCACCAGCAAGGGTAAGGGCTTCGCCGGTGTGATGAAGCGCCACGGCTTCCACGGCGTTGGAGCCTCCCACGGTGCGCACAAGAACCACCGCAAGCCCGGTTCCATCGGTGGCGCATCCACCCCGAGCCGCGTCTTCAAGGGTCTGAAAATGGCCGGCCGCATGGGCGCAGTACGTCACACCACGCTGAACCTCACGGTTCACGCTGTTGACGCCGAGAAGTCGCTGCTCCTTATCAAGGGTGCCGTCCCCGGTGCCCGCGGCCAGGTCGTCCTCGTACGCACCGCCGTGAAGGGAGCCTAGTTCAATGACTAGCACTGTCAAGGTAGACCTGCCTGCAGAGATCTTCGACGTCCAGACCAACGTGCCGTTGCTGCACCAGGTCGTCGTCGCACAGCTCGCTGCTGCTCGCCAGGGTACCCACAAGACCAAGACCCGCGCCGAAGTTTCCGGTGCAGGCCGCAAGCCGTTCAAGCAGAAGGGCACCGGCCGCGCCCGTCAGGGTTCCATCCGTGCTCCTCACATGACCGGTGGTGGCATCGTCCACGGCCCGACGCCGCGCGACTACAGCCAGCGGACCCCCAAGAAGATGAAGGCTGCTGCCCTGCGCGGCGCCCTGTCTGACCGCGCCCGTAACGGCCGCATCCACGTCGTTGATGAATTGGTCGCCGGCTCCAAGCCGTCCTCCAAGGCAGCACTGGCCGCGTTGCGTGCAGTCTCCGAGCGCAAGAACCTGCTCGTTGTCATCGAGCGCGCCAACGACGTTGCAGCACTGTCCGTGCGCAACCTCGCAGATGTTCACGTTCTGTACGCAGACCAGCTGAACACCTACGACGTGCTGGTTTCCGACGACGTGGTCTTCACCAAGGCTGCTTTCGAGGCTTTCATCGCTGACAAGGCAAAGAACGAGGAGGATGCCAAGTGAGTGCAGCCACCATCAAAGACCCGCGCGACGTCGTCATTGCACCCGTCGTTTCGGAAAAGAGCTACGGCCTGATCGATGAGGGCAAGTACACCTTCCTGGTGGACCCCCGCTCGAACAAGACCGAGATCAAGCTGGCCGTGGAGAAGATTTTCTCCGTCAAGGTCGAATCGATCAACACCATCAACCGTGCCGGTAAGCGCAAGCGCACCAAATTTGGCTGGGGACAGCGCAAGAGCACCAAGCGTGCAATTGTCACCCTCAAAGAAGGCACAATCGACATCTTCGGCGGTCCGCTCGCGTAGCGGAGACCACTTTAACGAGGAAATGAATTATGGGAATCCGTAAATACAAGCCGACTACCCCGGGCCGTCGCGGCTCGAGCGTAGCCGACTTCTCCGAAATCACGCGATCGACTCCGGAAAAGTCGTTGCTGCGTCCGCTGCACAAGACTGGCGGCCGTAACAACACCGGTAAGATCACTACCCGTCACAAGGGTGGTGGCCACAAGCGCCAGTACCGTCTGATCGACTTCCGTCGTCACGACAAGGACGGCGTCAACGCCCGCGTTGCCGAAATCGAGTACGATCCGAACCGTACGGCTCGCATCGCCCTCCTGCACTACGTTGATGGCACCAAGCGTTACATCATCGCCCCGAACAAGCTGTCCCAGGGTGACTTCGTCGAGGCTGGTCCCGACGCTGACATCAAGCCGGGCAACAACCTGCCGTTGCGCAACATCCCGGTCGGTACCACCATCCACGCAGTTGAACTGCGTCCGGGTGGCGGCGCCAAGATGGCCCGTTCCGCAGGTGCTTCGGTCCAGCTCGTCGCCAAGGAAGGCCGTTTCGCCCAGCTGCGTCTGCCCTCCGGTGAAATCCGCAACGTCGACGTGCGCTGCCGCGCAACGGTCGGCGAGGTCGGCAACGCCGAGCAGTCGAACATCAACTGGGGCAAGGCCGGCCGCATGCGCTGGAAGGGCGTTCGCCCGACCGTCCGTGGTGTCGCGATGAACCCGGTCGACCACCCGCACGGTGGTGGCGAGGGTAAGACGTCCGGTGGACGTCACCCCGTCAACCCGAACGGTAAGCGTGAAGGCCGCACCCGCCGCCCCAACAAAGAGAGCGACAAGCTTATTGTTCGTCGCCGTCGTACTGGCAAGAACAAGCGATAGGAGCCTGGACACATGCCACGCAGCCTGAAAAAAGGTCCTTTCGTTGACCAGCACCTCTTTGTAAAGGTAGCCAGGGAAAACGAAAAGGGCACCAAGAACGTCATCAAGACCTGGTCCCGCCGTTCGATGATCGTCCCCGACATGCTCGGCCACACGATCGCCGTGCACGACGGACGCAAGCACATTCCGGTGTTTGTCACCGAGTCGATGGTCGGGCACAAGCTCGGCGAATTCGCTCCCACGCGGACATTCCGCGGCCATGTCAAGGACGACCGTAAGGGCAAGCGCCGCTAGGCGCCTGCACTTACGTCAAAGACGAGAGAAGGAAAGCAATGGAAGCCAAGGCTATTGCGCGTCACATCCGCGTAACGCCTATGAAGGCCCGGCGCGTCGTCAACCTTGTTCGTGGTAAGCAAGCGAATGAGGCTCTGGCAATTCTGAAGTTCGCCGAACAGGCAGCTTCGGAGCCGGTATTCAAGGTAGTTCAGTCGGCAATGGCAAACGCACGGGTCCTCGCGGACCGCGACGGCGTTGCCTTTGACGAAGGAGACCTCTACATCAGCGAAGCGTTTGTTGATGAAGGCCCGACCATGAAGCGGTTCCAGCCGCGTGCCCAGGGTCGCGCATTTCAGATCAAGAAGCGCACGAGCCACATCACCGTGGTAGTCGCTACCCCGGAGAAAGAGGAGGCTCGCTAAGTGGGACAGAAAGTAAACCCGCACGGGTTCCGACTCGGCATCACCACCGATCACGTATCGCACTGGTTTGCTGACAGCACGAAGGCCGGCCAGCGGTACAAGGACTTCGTTCGCGAAGACATCCGCATCCGCCAGCTCATGTCCACGGGCATGGAGCGCGCTGGTATCGCCAAGGTCGAAATCGAGCGCACCCGTGACCGTGTCCGCGTGGACATCCACACGGCCCGCCCGGGTATCGTCATCGGCCGCCGCGGTGCAGAAGCGGACCGCATTCGCGGCGAGCTCGAAAAGCTCACCGGCAAGCAGGTCCAGCTGAACATCCTCGAGGTCAAGAACCCCGAGATGGAAGCCCAGCTTGTTGCCCAGGGCGTCGCTGAGCAGCTGACTTCCCGCGTGGCTTTCCGCCGTGCGATGAAGAAGGCCATGCAGTCCGCACAGCGTGCGGGTGCTAAGGGTATCCGTATTGCTTGCTCCGGTCGACTGGGTGGCGCAGAAATGTCCCGCTCGGAGTTCTACCGCGAAGGCCGTGTGCCCCTGCACACCCTGCGTGCGAACATCGACTACGGCTTCTACGAGGCCAAGACCACCTTCGGCCGCATCGGCGTGAAGGTCTGGATCTACAAGGGCGACGTCACCGCCAAGGAACTGGCTCAGCAGGCAGCTGCTGCTCCGTCCCGCGGCCGCGGTGCCAGCGACCGTCCGGGCCGCCCGGGTGGCGCCGACCGTGGTGACCGCCGTCGTCGTACCGACCGTCCGGCAGCTGACGCGGCACCTGTTGCTGCAGAGGCTCCGGCAGCTGAAGCCGCTACCGCAGGTTCGGCACAGGCAGCAGAAGGAGGACAGGCTTAAATGCTTATCCCACGTCGAGTCAAGCACCGTAAGCAGCACCACCCGGGTCGTTCCGGCGCTGCAACGGGCGGCACCAAGGTCACTTTCGGTGAGTACGGCATCCAGGCACTGAGCCCGGCCTACGTCACGAACCGTCAGATCGAGTCTGCCCGTATCGCGATGACCCGCCACATCAAGCGTGGCGGCAAGGTCTGGATCAACATTTATCCGGACCGTCCGCTGACGAAGAAGCCGGCCGAAACCCGCATGGGTTCCGGTAAGGGTTCTCCGGAATGGTGGGTCGCAAACGTCAAGCCGGGCCGCGTTCTCTTCGAACTCGCCGGTGTCAATGAAGAGGTAGCTCGCGAGGCATTGCGCCTGGCAATCCACAAGCTGCCGTTGAAGGCACGCATTGTGCGTCGCGAAGGTGGTGAATAGAAATGGCAGTAGGGTCGAAGGATCTCGCACCCGCACAGCTGGACGGTTTCGACAACGAGCGTCTCGTTGAAGAACTCCGCAAGTCCAAGGAAGAGCTGTTCAACCTGCGTTTCCAGTCCGCCACCGGACAGCTGGAGAACCACGGTCGTCTGCGCGCGGTAAAGAAGGACATCGCACGCATCTACACCGTTCTCCGTGAGCGCGAGCTGGGCATTCGTGCCGAGGTTGCCGCACCGGTTGTGGAAGCCAAGGAAGAAAAGAAGTCCAAGAAGGCAGAAGCCAAGGCTGAAAAGGCCGAAGCTGAGGCTGGAGAGGACGCCAAGTGAGCGAACAGAAGGAAACTGTGACGGAAGCAGCAGCCAGCGCTACACAGCGCGGTTACCGTAAGACGCGTCGCGGCTACGTTGTCTCTGACAAGATGGAAAAGACCATCGTTGTTCAGGTTGAAGACCGCGTGAAGCACGCTCTGTACGGCAAGGTTATTCGCCGCACCTCGAAGGTCAAGGCTCACGATGAGCAGAACACCGCCGGCATCGGCGACCTCGTTCTCATCGCCGAGACGCGTCCGCTGTCCGCCACCAAGAACTGGCGGCTCGTGGAGATCCTCGAAAAGGCTAAGTAGTCCCGCGCTTGGCCTTGCGCCCGGCAGCGACATGGATTGGCAGAAAGGCCCGTATCCCGTAAGGGATGCGGGCCTTTCCGCGTTTCGGTGCTTAGCATAAACCGTGCTAGGATATTGAGTTTGTATGGCGTCAGTTGTGCGCCAACAACCACCTCGTAAACAATCGTGCCGCGGCATACTGCCCCGCGCAGTTATTTCCGCAAGGGAAGCTGATGCTGGCGGCACGGGAGTTTAGGCCTGCACTGGCAAAATCCAGGCAGGTCAAGAGACACCCCGATCAACCGTTCCGCAAGGCTCATTCCGTATGCTCCATTTCGGTCTGAGAACCGGCGCGACGCAAGGAGTAAAAATTGATTCAGCAGGAGTCGCGACTGAAGGTCGCCGACAACACGGGTGCTAAGGAAATCCTTACCATTCGCGTTCTCGGTGGATCCGGCCGTCGCTACGCAGGCATTGGCGACGTCATTGTCGCAACCGTCAAGGACGCTATCCCGGGCGGCAACGTAAAGAAGGGTGACGTCGTCAAGGCTGTCATCGTTCGTACCAAGAAGGAACGCCGCCGTGCGGATGGTTCCTACATCAAGTTTGACGAGAACGCAGCTGTGATTCTGAAGAACGACGGCGACCCCCGCGGTACCCGTATCTTCGGCCCGGTTGGTCGTGAACTCCGTGACAAGAAGTTCATGAAGATCGTCTCCCTGGCCCCGGAGGTGCTTTAGTCCATGGCTAAAATCAAGAAGGGTGACCTCGTTCAGGTCATCACCGGAGCCAAGCAGGAGCGCGGCGGCGACCGCGGCAAGCAGGGTAAGGTTTTGCGCGTTTACCCGGATGCCAACCGCGTTCTGGTAGAAGGCATCAACCGCGTCACCAAGCACACCAAGGTCGGTCAGTCGCAGCGCGGCACCAAGACCGGTGGCATCGAGGTCGTTGAGGCCCCGATCCACGTCTCCAACGTTGCTCTTGTTGACCCCTCGACCAAGAAGCCGACCCGCGTTGGTTTCCGTCTCGAGACCGTTGAGAAGGACGGCGTCTCCAAGACCGTCCGTGTCCGCGTGTCCAAGGCATCCGGGAAGGACATCTAATGACTGAGACTCTCGAGACTCCAGCGAAGATCGTTCCGCGTCTGAAGACGAAGTACGCCGATTCCATCAAGCAGACCCTGGTTGAGGAATTCAAGTACGAGAACGTGAACCAGGTTCCCCGCCTGGTGAAGGTTGTAGTGAACATGGGTGTTGGAGATGCCGCCAAGGACTCCAAGCTGATCGACGGCGCTGTCCGCGACCTCACCCTGATCACCGGCCAGAAGCCGCAGGTAACCAAGGCCCGCAAGTCCATCGCCCAGTTCAAGCTGCGCGAAGGCATGCCCATCGGTGCACACGCAACTCTGCGTGGGGACCGTATGTGGGAATTCGTGGACCGCCTCGTGACCCTCGCCCTGCCCCGTATCCGCGACTTCCGCGGCCTCAACGGCAAGCAGTTCGACGGCAACGGCAACTACACCTTCGGTCTGACCGAACAGGTTATGTTCCACGAAATCGACCAGGACTCCATCGACCGCGTTCGCGGTATGGACATCACGGTCGTCACCACTGCAAAGACCGATGACGAAGGCCGTGCGCTGCTCAAGGCACTTGGCTTCCCGTTCAAATCCGAAGACTAACAACTACGTAGTAGGTCCGGCCGCGGCTGCTTTGTAGCCAACGCGGAAACCATTACGAGGAAGGGCAAGAGCCCACAATGACTATGACAGATCCTGTCGCAGACATGCTTACGCGTCTGCGCAACGCCAACTCGGCATACCACGACACCGTGAGCATGCCGTACAGCAAGCTCAAGGCACGCGTTGCCGACATCCTGAAGGCAGAAGGCTACATTGCTGCCTGGAAGGAAGAGGAAGCCGAAGTCGGCAAGAAGCTGACCATCGACCTCAAGTTCGGCCCGAACCGCGAGCGTTCGATCGCTGGTGTCCGTCGCATTTCCAAGCCTGGTCTCCGCGTTTACGCGAAGTCCACCAACCTGCCTCACGTGCTGGGTGGCCTGGGTATCGCAATCCTGTCCACCTCTTCCGGCCTCCTGACTGACAAGCAGGCCGGCAAGAAGGGCGTGGGCGGCGAAGTCCTCGCGTACGTCTGGTAACGGGAAAGGAAGAGAATAATGTCACGTATTGGACGTCTCCCCATCACCGTTCCTGCCGGCGTTGAAGTTAAGGTTGATGGCTCTGTCATCAACGTCAAGGGCACCAAAGGCGAGCTGAGCCACACTGTAGCCAGCCCGATCGAGGTCACCCTGGACGAAAGCACCTTGACTGTCACCCGCCCGAACGACGAGCGCGCTTCGCGTTCCCTGCACGGCCTGACCCGCACCCTGATCGCCAACATGATCGAGGGCGTCACCAAGGGCTACGAAAAGAAGCTTGAAATCGTTGGTACCGGTTACCGCGTTCAGGCCAAGGGTTCTGACCTTGAGTTCGCTCTTGGCTTCAGCCACCCGGTCAATGTCTCCGCTCCCGAAGGCATCACCTTCACGGTGGAGGGGCCGACCAAGCTCTCCGTCGCTGGTATCTCCAAGCAGCAGGTCGGCGAGGTTGCTGCCAACATTCGCAAGCTGCGCAAGCCCGACCCCTACAAGGGCAAGGGTGTCCGTTACGCCGGCGAAGTTATCCGCCGCAAGGTCGGAAAGGCTGGTAAGTAAACCATGGCCATCGCAATTAACAAGAAGCGTACGAACAAGAGCAAGTCTGCTGCACGCAGCCGTCGCCAGCTTCGTATCCGCAAGCGCATCACCGGCACGGCTGCTCGTCCTCGTCTGGTCGTCAACCGCTCCGCACGCCACATCTTCGTCCAGGTTGTCGATGACAGCAAGGGTGTAACCGTGGCTTACGCTTCCACTCTGGAAGCTGACCTTCGTGCATTCGACGGCGACAAGACTGCCAAGGCCAAGCGCGTCGGCGAGCTCGTTGCCGGGCGTGCCAAGGCTGCAGGCATCGAAGCAGTTGTCTTCGACCGCGGTGGTAACAAGTACCACGGCCGGATCGCCGCCGTCGCTGACGGCGCACGTGAAGGTGGGCTGGCACTGTGACCGTTGAGAATAACGAAAAGGACATTCAGGTGACTGAAGCTGCAGCTGCTGAGGCAACTGAGACTGCTGCTGCCACCGACGACCGCCGCGGCGGCCGTCGTGGCGAGCGTGGTGACCGTGGCCAGGGCCGCGGCGACCGTGGTGGCCGTGGTGGCCGCGACGGCGGTCGCGAGGCCGAGAAGAGCCAGTTCGTAGAGCGCGTTGTAACCATCAACCGTGTTGCCAAGGTCGTCAAGGGTGGTCGTCGCTTCAGCTTCACCGCACTCGTCGTCGTCGGTGACGGCAACGGCCTGGTTGGCGTCGGCTACGGCAAGGCCAAGGAAGTTCCGGCAGCTATCGCAAAGGGCGTTGAAGAGGCTAAGAAGTCCTTCTTCCGCGTTCCCCGCGTTGGCAACACCATCCCGCACCGCGTGCAGGGTGAAGCCGCAGCAGGCGTTGTCATGCTGCGTCCGGCTTCCCCGGGTACCGGTGTTATCGCCGGTGGTCCGGTCCGCGCGGTACTGGAATGCGTCGGTATCCACGACGTTCTCTCCAAGTCGCTCGGTTCCTCGAACGCCATCAACATCGTTCACGCGACTGTTGACGCCCTGAAGCGACTGGAAGAGCCCGCTTCCGTGGCAGCCCGCCGTGGCCTGCCGCTGGACGAGATCGCTCCTGCTGCTCTGGTGCGCGCACTCCAGAACCAGAAGGCAGGTGTCTAGTCATGGCTAAGAACCTGACTCCCTCCGACGCTCAGTTGGAGATCACCCAGATCAAGGGCGTCATCGGCGCCAAGCAGAACCAGCGTGAGACCCTGCGGTCCCTCGGCCTCAAGCGCATCGGACACACTGTTGTCCGTACCGCTGATGCCGTGACCGTCGGAATGCTCAACACGGTTCCGCACCTCGTGAATGTAGAGGAGGCGAAGTAATGGCTGAGAACAAGACCGCCGATAAGGCAGAGGCTGCCGACAAGCAGAACACTCTGAAGGTCCACCACCTGCGTCCCGCCCCCGGTGCCAAGACTGCCAAGACCCGTGTTGGTCGTGGTGAAGGCTCCAAGGGTAAGACCGCCGGTCGCGGTACCAAGGGTACGAAGGCCCGCTACCAGGTCAAGGCTGGCTTTGCCGGCGGCCAGCTGCCGCTGCACATGCGCCTGCCGAAGCTTCGCGGCTTCAAGAACCCGTTCCGGGTTGAGTTCCAGGTTGTAAACCTGGACAAGCTCAACGAGCTGTTCCCGGAAGGTGGCGCTGTCACCGTCGAGTCCCTGGTTGAGAAGGGTGCCGTTCGCAAGAACCAGCCCGTCAAGGTGCTGGGCACCGGCGACATCACCGTCAAGGTTGATGTCACCGCCCACGCTTTCTCCTCCAGCGCAGCTGAGAAGATCGCAGCAGCAGGCGGAACCACCACTGCCCTCTAAAGGGCTCCGGGGCGTTCGCCCGCTGTAAAAAGACTCCCGGTGCGGAGGGCTTCGGCCCCTCGCGCCGGGAGTTTTTTCACATGGCGCACACCCCTCGATTGTTCGCATGGCGCATCAAACCGTTAGACTCGGGTGTTGGGTTTCAATGACCCCTTTCGACACCCTTGGACTTTTAACTCAGGAGGACGCTTGCTAAGCGCATTCGGCCGGGCATTTCGTACGCCTGATCTGCGACGCAAGTTGTTGTTCACGCTGGGAATCATCACAATCTTCCGCTTGGGAGCTTTTATCCCCTCGCCTGGTGTGAGCTACCAAAATGTTCAGCAATGTTTGTCAAGCAATCAGGACCAGGGCGGCCTCTACCAGCTCGTCAACCTGTTCAGCGGTGGTGCACTGCTGCAGGTTTCGATCTTTGCCCTGGGGATCATGCCGTACATCACGGCCAGCATCATCGTGCAGCTGCTCCGCGTGGTCATTCCGCGGTTCCAGCAGCTGTACGACGAAGGTGCCTCCGGCCAGTCGAAGCTGACGCAGTACACGCGTTATCTGACCATTGCGCTTGGCCTGCTGAACGCCACCACTTTGGTGTCCCTGGCACGCTCGGGCCAGTTGCTGCCTAACTGCCAGCTGCCGATCATCCCCGACACCAGCATCATCGCCACGATTCTTGTGGTCATCACCTTGACGGCCGGTACGGGCCTCATCATGTGGATGGGCGAACTGGTTACCGAGAAGGGCGTGGGCAACGGCATGTCCCTGCTCATCTTCACCTCCATCGCCGCAGGCTTCCCAACCTCGCTTGGTGCCATCTGGAACTCCAAGGGACCGGGCACCTTCTTCACTGTGTTGGCGATCGGCCTCGTGACCGTCGCACTCGTTGTCTTCGTGGAGCAGTCCCAGCGGCGCATTCCGGTCCAGTATGCCAAGCGTATGATCGGCCGGCGCACCGTGGGCGGCACCAGCACCTACATCCCCATCAAGGTGAACATGGCCGGCGTCGTGCCCGTCATCTTCGCTTCCTCCATGCTCTACCTGCCCGGGCTGATTGCGCAGTTCAACCAGCCGAAGGCAGGAGAGTCCATTGCCCCGTGGGTTGAGTGGATCAACAACAACCTCACCAAGGGCGACCACCCCATCTACATGGCGCTGTACTTCGTCATGATTGTGTTCTTCACCTACTTCTACGTCGCGATCACCTTCAACCCCGAAGAGGTCTCGGACAACATGAAGAAGTACGGCGGGTTCATTCCGGGCATCCGGGCGGGTAAACCGACCGCGGACTACCTGCAGTACGTGCTTTCCAGGATCACCCTCCCCGGCGCCTTTTACCTGGGCTTCGTGGCGTTGATTCCGCTGGTCGCACTCGTCCTGATCAGTGCCAACCAGAACTTCCCGTTCGGTGGCACGTCAATTCTGATCATGGTGGGCGTAGGCCTGGAAACCGTCAAGCAGATTGATGCGCAGCTACAACAACGTCACTACGAAGGGCTTTTGCGATGACGAGAATGCTGATCATTGGACCCCCGGGTTCGGGCAAGGGAACCCAGGCTGAGCGGATTTCCGAGCGCCTGGGCGTAGTCGCCATCTCCACCGGCGACATCTTCCGTGCAAACGTCAAGGGCGAAACCCCTCTGGGTATCGAAGCCAAGAAGTACATGGACGCCGGCGATTTCGTTCCGGACAGCGTCACCAACAAGATGGTCCGTGACCGCCTGAGCGAGGACGACGTCGAGAACGGCTTCCTGCTCGACGGATACCCGCGCACCACCGCCCAGGTGGAATACCTGGACCAGATCCTCGCCGACACGGACGAGAAGCTCGACGTCGTGCTTCAGCTGACGGCCGACGACGAGGAACTTGTCAAGCGTTTGCTGGGCCGTGCCAAGGAGACCGGGCGCTCGGATGACAACGAAGGTGTCATCCGCCACCGCCTGGACCTCTACCACGAGCAGACCGAGGCCGTCGTGGCCAAATATGCCGAACGCGGCATCCTGACCCAGGTCGATGGCATTGGCGACATCGACGAGGTCACGGATCGCGTCCTGCTGGCCATCGAGGCAGCCAAGGCAGTCTAGTCGCCGCACGACTGTTGAAAGGGTGTGTCCCGCCCGGAGTGAACTGCTCCCGCGCGGGACACGCCCTTTTCTGTTCCCCTTCGGCGGGCCCCGGGACCTTGGACAGTTGCCGGGGCGTTCGCGGCGTTCGCGGCGCCGGTTTCGGGCAGGACCGCCGATGCGGGAAAATAGAGGATCAAATGGTGATCTGGTTCCACAGCCCACCACAAGGAGCACACGACAAGAGGAGACCATGGCGTTCGGCCAGCCCCGCATCGAATACAAGACCAACGAGCAAATGCGCAAAATGCATGAGGCCGGATTGGTCCTCAGCAGAGCGCTCGACGCGGCCGTTGAAGCTGCGAAGCCGGGCGTGACCACGCGTGAGATCGACGCCGTGTTCGCGGCGGTCCTCATCGACGCCGGAGCGAAGTCGAATTTCCTCGGTTACCACGGCTTCCCGGCCACCATCTGTACGTCCGTCAACGAGGAAGTGGTCCACGGCATCCCCGGTGACCGGGTCCTCCAGGACGGGGACATCATTTCGATTGATGGCGGAGCGATCGTTGACGGTTGGCACTCCGACTCCGCGCGAACAGTGATAGTCGGTGCGGCTGATCCTGAAGACCAGCGGCTCTCCGATGTCACCCAGGCCGCCATGTGGCGTGGCATTGCGGCCTTGGCCAAGGGCAAGTTTGTGGGCGACATCGGCAACGCCGTGGACGACTATGTTTCGTCCGTTCCGGGAAAGCCGCTGGGCATCCTGGAAGACTACGTGGGCCACGGCATCGGTTCCGAGATGCACATGGCCCCCGATGTGTTGAACTATCGCACCACGCACCGCGGCCCGAAGATCAGGCCGGGACTGTGCCTTGCGATTGAGCCCATGCTCGTCCGCGGCGGCATCGAAACAGCGACCCTCGACGACGACTGGACCGTGGTGACCACCGACGGCAAGCGTTCGTGCCAGTGGGAGCATTCGGTTGCCGTCCACGAAAAGGGCATCTGGGTCCTTTCCGCGCCCGACGGCGGTGCAGAGCAGCTGGTGCCGCTCGGCGTCGTGCCGGTTCCGATTCCCTGAACAGACGCGGCTGCCCAACTAGCTCGAATTAGTTCTCGTTCTGACCCGTCAAAACGACATTAACTTCGAGCTAGTTGGGCAGCGGGATCGCACTGGGCGCGCAGAGGCCTAGCTCTTGAGCTTGGGCTTGACGTCCTTGGTGTAAATGCCGTCGAGGGTTGCCTTGAGGTCCGTCATGGTGGCCTTCACGTCGCCCTGCTGCGTGAGGATCTTCGCGGCAGCCTTGGCCATCTCCTGATCGGCGCCGGGCAGGAATACGCGGGCATTGTCCTGCACCTTGGTCACGGCGAGCTGGTCCATGGCCGTCTTGATCTGGGGAGTCTTGGCGAGGACTGCCGTCATGTCCGCCGAGACGCGGGTGGGCATGTAGCCGGTCGCAGCGGAGAATGCCGCGGTGTTCTCCGGCTCGGTCATGAACTTCAGGAAGGTGGCGGCCGCGAGCTGGACTTCCTTGCTGACACCGCTGGGAATCCCGAGTCCGGCGCCGCCGGTGGGGCAGACGTTGGTCTCGGCCTTGGGCCCGCCCGGCAGGAAGCCGACGCCGACGTTGAACTTGGCGGACTTCAGCACGCCCAACAGGTCCCCGGTGGAGGAGATTGTGGTGGACGTAATGCCTGCCGAGAAGTCGTCCGCGGCGTTCTTGGAGGAGACGCCGGCCCACTTGTCCTTGTAGATGGAGTCCTGTGCCCACTGCAGGGCCGCGACGGACTCTGCGGAATCGCAGTTGAAGGTCCAGCCGTTGGACCAGCTGCCGCCCCAGCCCCACAGGTTGTTCTGCAGGGTCCAGCCGGCGTATCCGGCGAGGGCCGGGTAGATGTAGGCGTACTTCGCGCCCGAGCTGGCCTGGAGCTTCGGGGCCCACTCGGCGAACTCCTGCCAGGTCTTGGGAGCCCGGTCCGGAAGGCCCGCGGCCTTGAAGTGGTCCTTGTTGTAGTAGAAGAGCGGCGTGGAGCGGCCGTAGGGGAGCGCCCACTGCTTGTTGGCGTATTGGTAGTCCGCTACGAGCGACTTCTGGAAGTCGTCGATTTTGACGTCCAGCTGCTTGATGAGTCCGTCCAACGGAATGATGTTGCCGTTGGTGTAGTAGCGGAACCACCAGACGTCGGAGAGCACTACGAGGCCGGGAAGGGCCGACTTCGCGGCCTGGGAGGTCTGGAACTTCTGGGCGATTTCCTCGTAGTTGGCGCCGGCGGTCACGAGGTTCACCTTGATGTCCGGGAACTTCGCCTGGAACTTGTCGATGATGGATTGCTCGACGGCTTGGGACTGTCCGGGGTGGCTGGTCCAAAAGTCGAACGAGCCGGCCGGCTTGACGCCCGTGAAGTCGATGTCTGAAGGGCTGCTGCTCGCAGCGCTGCCGCTGGTCGACGGACCGCCGCACGCTGCCAGGGCGGCGGCGCCGACTCCAAGTCCGGCGAGCCCGAGGAAGTTTCTACGATCAAGATTCATTGCCATGGTGGGTCCTCTCAAGGATGCAAAAGTGGTGAAGGGTTGTGTGGAAGGTGCGGGGTTGCTAGCCGGTGACGCTGCCCTGGGTGAGCCCGGCAACGATGTAGCGTTGCAGCGCTGCGAAAACCAGGAGGATGGGGATAATCACCAGAACGGCCCCGGCCATCAGGATTCCCCAACCGGCGCCGTTTCCTTCAGAGTTCTGGAGCAGGGTCAGGCCGACCGGGAGGGTCATGGTTTCAGGCCGGTCCGTGATGATCAGCGGCCAGATGTAGTCGTTCCACTCGCTGACCACGGTGACGAGGGCAACGGTAGCGATGGAAGGGAGGGACACGGGGACAACTACTTGCCACAACCTGCGCCAATGGCCCGCGCCGTCGATTTCCGCGGCTTCGAGGATGGACCCCGGGAGCGTTTTGAAATGCTGGCGGAGGAGGAAGGTTCCAAAGGCCGTGCCGAGTCCCGGAAGAATGATTCCCCAGAGGGTGTTCTTCCCGCCGATTCCAGCTATCAGGATGTAGTTGGGGAGGATCGACACCTGCGGCGGCACCATCAGGGCCACGAGGATCACCACGAAGATGATGCTCTTGAACGGGAAACGGACAAAAACCAGGGCGTATGCCGTCAGGATGGCCAGGATCACCTTGACCGTGGAACCGACCACTGTGACGATCAGGCTGTTCAGGAAGAACCGCGCGAACGGCACCGTGGTCATGGCCGTGTGGTAGTTCTCCAGGTTCAGGCCCTGCGGCAGGATCCTGAGGTCCGTGGTGACGATCTCGCCGGGCTGTTTGAAGGAACTGAGCAACATCCACAGCAGGGGCAGGACCACCACGAGCGTGGCCACGATCAGCGGGATATAGCCTCCGGCGAGTGTCTGGACCAGGTTTGCGCGGGAGAACGGCTTGTCGCGCCGCGCTGGGAGCTCCGGACCGCCGTCGGGAGCTTTCAAGGTCCCGACGCCGCTTGCGGGGTTGGGGCTGACGGGAGAGAGCGTGCTCATGAGTAGTGCACCTTCCGTTCGACGAACCGCAACTGGAGCACGGTGATGATGAGCAGGATGGCGAAGAGCACCACTGAGATCGCGGCGGAGTAGCCGGCGCGGTTGTAGGCGCCGAAGGCCTGCAGATAGGCCTCGTAGATCAGCGTGCTGGTGCCGTTGCCCAGCGGGGTCATGATGCGGATCAGGTCAAAGGCCTGCAGCGAGCTGATCATCGTGGTGATCAGCAGGAAGAACGTGGTGGGCGAGAGCAGGGGAACGGAGATGCTCATGAAGCGGCGGACGCCGTTGGCGCCGTCCAGGGAAGCTGCCTCCATGACGTCCTTCGGGAGCGACTGGAGCCCGGCGAGGTAGACGACGGCGCAGTAGCCCAGGTTCTTCCAGACGTAGACGATGATGACCATCACAAGGGAGAGCTTCGGATCGTTGATCCATTGGGGGCTTTGCTGGCCGATGCCCCGGAGCAGCCATGACAGCACTCCGTATCCGGGGTCGAAGATGAACAGCCACACGAGGCCAACGCCAACTCCGCTGAGGACGTAGGGGGCGAAGACGGCAGATCGCGCAAAGGTGGTGCCGCGGACTTTCGCGTTCAAGGCCAAGGCCACCAGGAGCCCCAGCACCATGGAACCGCCGACAGTGACCACGGTGAAAATGAGGGTGGTGCCAAGTACTTGCGGGGCATCGGAGCTGGTGAAGAAGGTGACATAGTTCTCGATGCCGACGACGGTGGCTGAGGTGGAGCCCAAGGTCCAGTCAAGGGTCGAGTAATACATGTTGTTGATCAACGGCAGGTAGGTGAACACCGCGATCAGCGCCAAGTTCGGCAAGGCCAGTGCCAGGAACACAAAGAAGTCGCGTCGGGTTCGGCCGGACCAGCGTCCCCGGCGCCGAGGGGCCGGGACAGCCTGCGCGGTGGCCGCGGGACTGCCTGTCAGTTGTCTTGTCATGGGAGGTCTCTAACGGTTCGCAGAAATCGGGGCGCCGGACCCGAACTATCGGGTCAAAGGGGGCGGCTAGTTTTACTTCACCACATGGAGACACCTGTCAAGTCAAAAAGAGGGCTGCTCGCGGGATTGTTGGACAAGCCTTCTGCGCGCGTTTACTCGATGTTTCGTGGCGGATGGGCGAGTGTTTACATTCGAGACTCAACTACCGCTTGATCGGAAGAAGGTGCGGCGCGCTCACGAAATCCTAGGCACGCCCAACTGGCTCGCAGTTGTTGTCGTTTAGACGGCTGATAACGACAACAACTGCGAGCTAGTTGGGTGGCGAGGAGCAGAATAGGCACATGACTTCCAAGATCACCGATGTGCCAGGAATCCGGGTGGGACATGTCCAGCGGGCCGGTGAGGGCTGGCTGAGCGGGGTGACCGTTGTCCTTCCGCCGCCGGGGACGGTGGGATCGGTGGACGTCCGAGGCGGCGGACCGGGCACGCACGAGACGGACGCGCTCGACCCCACCACGCTCGTGCCCACGGTCGACGCCGTAGTGCTCACCGGCGGCAGTGCCTTCGGTTTGATCACGGCCCACGGTGCCCAGCGATGGTGCGAGGAGCAAGGGCGTGGTTTCGCCGTGCCCGGGGGAGTGGTGCCGATCGTTCCGGCCGCCGCGATCTTCGACGTGGGTCGCGGCGGTGACTTCGCCGCCCGCCCCGACGAAGCAATGGGATACGAAGCGGCCGCTGCGGCTGCGGCCTCAAGCGAGCACGCCGACGTCGGGCGTGGAAACATGGGGGCCGGTACCGGTGCCGTGATTGGGCGCGGCGCGTTCAAAGGCGGAGTGGGCACCTCGTCCATCACCCTGGACGGCGGCGTGGTGGTGGGCGCGCTCGCAGTGGTCAACGCGCTCGGGATGCCTTTCGGCACATCGTCCCGGCGGGCGGAATCGGGCAGGCCCGAACCGGCGGCGCCTCCGGCGCTGAACACCACGCTCGTCGTCGTCGCCACCAACGCGGTCCTCGATCCCGCCGAATGCAAACGCACCGCCAGTGCGGCGCACGCCGGCCTTGCGCGGGCGCTGAATCCTTCCCATACCCTCGCCGACGGCGACACCGTGTTCGCGCTGGCGACCGGCGCTGTCGGGCTTGACCGGAGTTCGGAACAAGCAAGGCAGGTTTCGCTCATCACCCTGCAAAGTGCGGCGGCAGACGCCGTCCGTCTGGCTGTCCTCGACGGTGTCGAGTCCGCCGAATCCATCACGACGGCGGCAGGCACCTTCGCTGCCTACGGCGCGGTTTAGCGGGATCCACGGGGTTCGCCAACCCGGGAAAGGGTGACACCGTGCCAGTGTCTGCGCTAGCATGGGCGGATTTAACTTTCCCGCCGACTTGGCGTAGAGTTGTCTGTTGGTTGTCTGCACAGCCACGCCCATTTAACAGGTCGCGAGTCCTGCTTCGTGGAGTGGCAGGAGCCGGACGGCCAAACAAACAAAAAACGTCCGCAGATTTTCCGGTGCCTAACCGGAGGGCTGCGGCAAACAACAGTTAGCGGAGGATATGGCCAAGAAGGACGGGGTCATTGAGATCGAGGGCGTTGTGACTGAGGCGCTGCCCAATGCGATGTTTCGCGTTGAGCTCACCAACAAGCACATCGTTCTTGCACACATCTCGGGGAAGATGCGACAGCACTACATCAGGATTCTCCCTGAGGACCGCGTAGTGGTGGAGCTAAGCCCTTACGACCTCACACGTGGTCGCATCGTCTACCGCTACAAGTAATTGCTGGACGGCAGCCTTGGGAAACCCGGGTAATTGCCGCCTCAGCTGACCAACTGCAACACGCAAAGGAACGCCATGAAGGTCAAGCCGAGCGTTAAGCAGATCTGCGACAAGTGCAAAGTGATCCGCCGTAATGGCCGGGTCATGGTGATCTGCGAGAACCCGCGCCACAAGCAGCGCCAGGGCTAATTCCCCGCAAGGGAACTAGCGCCCGCGAGGGCAACCTGGGTTGCTAACCCACGCAAGTAAATAAAGGCAGCACAAGCTGAATTGGGACGTATGGGCCCGGACAGCTAACCCCCGGTCGGAGGCTGGGGCCGCACTGAAAGTGCGGGTGTACTGCCTACGACCTCCGGTTTATACAAGGAGTACTGCCACTATGGCTCGTCTCGCTGGCGTAGACATTCCCCGCGAAAAGCGGTTGGAAATTGCGCTTACTTACATCTACGGCGTGGGCAAGACCCGTGCACACGAAACCCTGGCTGCCACCGGCATCAGCGCTGACGTTCGCGTCAAGGACCTGACTGACGCCGAGCTGGTCCAGCTGCGTGACTACATTGAAGGCAACTACAAGGTTGAGGGTGACCTTCGCCGCGAAGTAGCAGCAGATATCCGCCGCAAGGTTGAAATCGGCAGCTACGAAGGCCTGCGTCACCGCAAGGGCCTGCCCGTACGCGGTCAGCGTACGAAGACCAACGCTCGTACCCGCAAGGGCCCGAAGCGTACCGTCGCCGGCAAGAAGAAGGCCGGCCGCTAGAAATAGCAGCTGACTTTCCCCCGATAACTTTCTGTAGGAGAAATAATGCCCCCGAAGACTCGTGGCGCGGTTCGCAAGCCGCGTAAGAAGGACAAGAAGAATATCGCGCTTGGCCAGGCGCACATCAAGAGCACCTTTAACAACACCATCGTGTCCATCACGGACCCGAACGGTGCTGTAATCTCCTGGGCTTCCGCCGGTGAGGTTGGATTCAAGGGCTCCCGCAAGTCCACCCCGTTCGCCGCCCAGATGGCTGCCGAGGCTGCTGCAAAGCGCGCCCAGGAGCACGGTCTGCGCAAGGTCGACGTGTTCGTCAAGGGACCGGGATCCGGACGCGAGACCGCAATCCGTTCGCTGCAGGCCGCTGGCCTCGAGGTCGGCTCCATCCAGGACGTCACCCCCAGCGCCCACAACGGTTGCCGCCCGCCGAAGCGCCGCCGCGTCTAATTGGATTCTTGGCTTTGCCGGCCGGGTCCGGGGTGGAACAGCGTGACTGTTCCACCCCGTACGGCCGGCAAAGCCGGAACCAAGCCGATTTCCACCACCTGTGTTGCGTCATATAGCGGATGCTCGCCGAAAGGAAACCTAAGTGCTTATTGCACAGCGCCCCACTCTGTCTGAAGAAGTAGTCTCCGAGAACCGCTCGCGTTTCATCATTGAACCGCTGGAACCGGGCTTCGGTTACACCCTCGGAAACTCCCTCCGCCGTACCCTGCTCTCCTCCATCCCCGGTGCCGCTGTAACCAGCATCCGGATCGATGGCGTGCTGCACGAGTTCACCACGGTTCCGGGTGTCAAGGAAGATGTCACTGAGATCATCCTGAACATCAAGAACCTCTCCGTGTCCTCCGAGCACGACGAGCCGGTTGTTGCATACCTGCGCAAGCAGGGCCCCGGAGTCGTCACCGCCGCGGACATCGCTCCGCCGGCCGGCGTCGAATTCCACAACCCGGATCTGCACATTGCCACGCTGAACTCGAAGGGCAAGTTCGAACTCGAACTGACCATCGAACGCGGCCGCGGCTACGTTTCGGCAGCTCAGAACAAGTCCGGCGACTCCGAGATCGGCCGCATTCCGGTCGACTCGATCTACTCGCCGGTCTTGAAGGTTACCTTCCGCGTGGAAGCTACCCGTGTTGAGCAGCGCACTGACTTCGACAAGCTGATTGTCGACGTCGAGACCAAGCAGGCTATCGCCCCGCGCGACGCCGTTGCCTCGGCAGGCACCACCCTGGTGGAACTGTTCGGTCTTGCACGTGAGCTGAACACCGCAGCTGAAGGTATCGAGATCGGCCCGTCGCCGACGGATGCTGCCCTGGCAGCTGACATGGCACTGCCGATCGAGGATCTGGACCTCACCGTCCGTTCCTACAACTGCCTCAAGCGTGAGGGCATCCACACCGTGGGTGAACTCGTTGCCCGCTCCGAGGCTGACCTGATGGACATCCGTAACTTCGGTGCGAAGTCCATCGATGAGGTCAAGGCAAAGCTGGTTGAACTGGGCCTGTCCCTCAAGGACTCGCCTCCCGGTTTCGATCTTGCAGCCCGCGCCGCAGCCATCGAAGAGGACGACGCCGCGTTCAGCGACGACGAGCTCTAACAAGCAGATCTTGGCCACCAGGTCCGCGTTCGGACCCGGACGGCCTTCATTACAGGAGAAATTACTATGCCTACCCCCACTAAGGGTCCGCGCCTCGGAGGCGGTCCGGCTCACGAGCGCTTGATGCTCGCGAACCTGGCAGCATCGCTGTTCGAGCACAAGCGCATCACCACGACGGTCACCAAGGCCAAGCGCCTGAAGCCGTATGCAGAGCGCCTCGTGACCTTCGCCAAGCGTGGCGACCTGTCCTCCCGCCGTCGCGTGCTCGGCCTGATCAGCGACAAGGGCATCGTCCACGAGCTGTTCACCGACATCGCCGGCGCCGTTGCCAACCGCGATGGTGGCTACACCCGCATCACCAAGATCGGCAACCGCAAGGGCGACAACGCTCCCATGGCTGTCATCGAGCTTGTTCTTGAGCCGGTTTCCCCGAAGCAGGCTGTAGTTGCCGAGGCAACTGCCGCTGCCAAGAAGGACGCTGAGAAGGCTGCTCCGGCCGCCGAAGAGACCGCTCCGGTTGTCGAGGAAGAGGCCGTTGAGGCTGAAGCCCCGGAGACCGAAGCCGAGGCTCCCGAAGCTGAAGCTGCTGAAACCGAAGAGGCTCCGGCCGCTGAGGAAAAGAAGTAATTCACTGAATTCTTCACAGTAGACTTAAGTCTATGAACGAACGAAAACCCGCTGCCCCCGTTTTGGGGGGCGGCGGGTTTTTGCGTGTCCGGATGGATCTTTCCTACGACGGCGGCCCTTTCAATGGGTGGGCGCTTCAACCCGGTCTTCGGACCGTGCAGGGATCGTTGGAAGAGGCTTTGGCGCTGATCGTGCGGCGCCCCGTACGGGTCACAGTGGCGGGGCGGACCGACGCCGGTGTCCACGCCCGCGGACAAGTGGCGCACATTGACCTGTCCGGGCCCGAGTGGGGCGGATTGCCGAGGGGCCACGAGATCGACCCCGCGGCCGCGCTGCTGCGGAGGCTTCGCGGAGCGTTGAGCCGGGTCCTGCAGGACGAAACCGGCGCCATTGAAGTGCACGACGTCGGGCTGGCACCTGAAGGTTTTGACGCTCGCTTCTCAGCGTTGTGGCGCCGCTACAGTTACCGGATTGCCGACGGCCCGGAACGCTGGGACCCCGTCCTGCGCAGGCTGACCCTTTGGCACAAGGCCGCATTGGACGAGGGGGCGATGAACCATGGTGCCGCGGCGTTGCTGGGGCTCCAGGATTTCCGAGCGTACTG
The DNA here is from genome assembly GCF_040686575.1 of Arthrobacter sp. NPDC080073. Classification (NCBI taxonomy): domain Bacteria; kingdom Bacillati; phylum Actinomycetota; class Actinomycetes; order Micrococcales; family Micrococcaceae; genus Arthrobacter; species Arthrobacter sp. NPDC080073. The sequence continues at coordinate 88,079 of NZ_JBFBKR010000004.1, read as the reverse complement.
CAAGCCCCGTGAGGGAGCCACCACGATCCGCGAACTGCAGCGGCTCGAGTTCGTCCGCGGCAGTGACGGCGTGCTGGTCGCCAACGTCCAGGCCGACGCGTTCTGCCACAACATGGTGCGTGCCTTGGTGGGATCCGCATTGCGTGTGGGGGAGGGCCTGGAAAGTCCGGAATGGCTGCACGAGCGCCTGCTCGCGGGTGTGAGGGATGCCAAGTCGGTGCTGGCCGCGCCGCACCCCTTGGTACTTGAGGAAGTGGCCTATCCCTCCGATGACGAACTGTTTGCGCGGGCTGAGCTGACCCGGGCACGACGGGAGTAGGTCGGGGCGGGCGTGCTAGGCACCCCGCGAGGAGGTCCTCCTCGACTCTGGGTGTCGAGGAGGACCGGTCTTGGGGGAGTCAGTGGGCGCCCTCGATTCTGGGCGTCGAGCAGGGGCCGGTCCTTGGGCCGACGCCCCTTTCAAAGCGCCGTGGTCACCGGTCGCTAAAACACCCCGGCGAAGCTGTTCATCACGTTGATGACGGCTGGCCCGATGATCACGATGAAGAGCACCGGCAAAATGCAAAACATGAGCGGGAACAAGACTTTGATCGGCAATTTCATTGCCTTTTCTTCGGCTCTTTGGCGCCGTTTGACCCGCATTTGCTTTGCCTGCAATCGGAGTACGTTTGCAATGGCGATCCCGTAGACGTCAGCTTGGACGACCGCCCTAACAAAGCTCCTGAGGTCAGGGACGTCCGCCCGCTCGGCCATAGCCAGATAGGCCTCTTTCCGGCTTCGCCCGGCCTGCATGTCTTGAAGCGTGCGGATCAGCTCGGCGGCGAGCGGACCCTTGCCGTTCTGCCCAGCACGAGCCATTGCCGTCTCAAAGCCGAGTCCGGCCTCGACCGAAATCAGCATCTGGTCAAGAGTGTTTGGCAGTTCCAGTTCGATTGCCTTCTGCCTTTCGGCCCCGCGGCCGTGGACAAGAATATCTGGAACGAAGTAGGCCAAGATGGTTAGAGATGCTGCAAGTAGCACTGTTGTGCTGGTTGGCGATCTAACTATTAGAAGAATCCCGAGAATCCCGATTGTCAGCGCCAGGGCTGGTTTCGCAATCAGCAACCGTTCCAAGGGCCACCCACTTGGCCGGCCTGCTTTTGCGAGCAGTTTGTCCAGCCAGCCGGCGTACCCTTTTGGCGCAAGCCGAAGTCCCAAGGGCACAGCCCGTTTCATCTGGGGTCCTGTGCCAACTGAGGTACCGTCGGGTGCGACGACGAGGCCCCGGTTGCGTCCCAGATTCGTCCGGACGGCCGCGAGGCCACTTCGATCAATGGATACAAACGACCACACGATGTAAGAGCAGGGCAACACAATCAGCCCAACGATCAACCACGCCATAGCAGTCATGACGTCCTCCTAGAACTTGATCTTGACAACACGGCTGAGCCAGAACCCGCCGACTGTTAGCAGAACGACGGCGGCGGCTAGCATCAACCAGCCCAATCCGTGGGTGTAAAGCGTTCCAATGTAAGCGGAGCTGGCAACACTCAGGTAGAGAAACATGCCGATGGGGAGAGCCATCAGAATGTAGGCAGATAGCCGGCCTTCCGCACTGAGAGAGCGAACCTGCCCTTTGATTTGGGATCTTTCCCGAATGGTTTCGCCTACATGGTCCAGGACATCGGCGAGATCTCCGCCAACTTCGCGGTGAATCTCGATGGCCTGGGCAGTCCAGTCGAAGTCCTCACTCCGGAGTCTACGGGCGGCGTCCAGCATTGAGTCCTTCAAGTCGCGTCCCAAGCGGTTCTCATTGACGAGCCGTGCGAATTCTTCAGAGGTGGGAGATTCAGCCTCCTTGGCTACGGCGTCAACTGAACGTAGCAGGCTGTGCCCAGCTCGAAGTCCTCCGGCAAGCATTACCAAGGTGTCGCCGAGCTGGTCCTCGAACTTTCCCCGGCGCCGGCTGGCCAGCAATTTCAGGGCGGCCACTGCGCCCACGGGCGTCAGGAGGACGAACACGATGCCGAGTAACGGCCCGGACAGGATGAACCCCACAACTCCGGCGGTCACGGCGATGCAAGCCACCAGCAGAATGAAATCCGCTTGGCGCATCTTAAGCCCAGCTTGTTCCAAAGAGGCGCGGCTGCCGAAGCTCGCGTTCCTGCTGACGTTCCGGTCAAGGAAGGTTGTTGCCTGATCAGTAACGCGAGTGAGCATTGAGGGTTGGTCGATAACCCCGGGCCTGCGGCGGGAGATGGCAATTTGCCTGCCAGGTCCGACAGCCACGAACAGCAGTGTGACCAGTGCAGAGACGCACAGTCCGACACCGATTGCAAGAAAGATCGGATCGGTGACGGTCATCGGTATGCACCTCCGATTGGCACGCTGCCGAAGACAGCAGGAGAAAGTGCAATGCCCAGATCGGCGAAATGATCAACGAATCTTGGCCGCACCCCGGTGGGGACAGGTCGTCCACGGAACTTGCCGTTGGCATCGACGCCAGCACTGTAGTCAAAGGCAAAGGCGTCTTGGAGAGTTACGATGTCGCCTTCCATCCCTTGGACCTCGGTAACGTGAGTGATGCGACGGGTACCATCCCTGAGTCGGGAGATATGGACGATCAGGTTTACGGCTGAGGCGATCTGTTCACGAATAGCACGGAGCGGCAGGTCCATCCCGGCCATGAGAACCAGTGTTTCCAGACGTGAGATTGCATCCCGTGGTGAGTTGGCGTGAACGGTTGAGATCGAGCCGTCGTGGCCGGTATTCATGGCCTGCAGCATGTCCAGGGATTCGCCGCCGCGGACTTCACCGATCACGATCCTGTCCGGGCGCATGCGCAGGGCGTTCCGGACGAGCTCCCTGATGGTGATTTCGCCCTTTCCTTCGATATTTCGTGGCCGGCTTTCCAGCCGGACAACATGGTCCTGCTGAAGTTGAAGTTCAATAGCATCCTCTATGGTGATGATGCGTTCTTCAGGTGGAAGGAAGGAGGACAGGACATTGAGTAGCGTGGTTTTGCCTGTGCCTGTGCCGCCGGAAACGATGATATTCAGGCGGCCCTTCACACACGCGTGGAGAAGTTCGGCGATCTCCGGAGACATGGTTCCGAAGGAAATCAAGTTGTCAACAGTGAGCGGAACGTGGCCGAATTTTCGAATGGTGAGTGACGAACCGCCGACGGCGAGAGGCGGAATGATCGCATTCACGCGGGAGCCATCGGATAGCCGGGCATCGACCAGCGGCGACGATTCATCGATCCGTCGGCCCACCTTAGTGACAATGCGCTCAATGATGCGCCTGAGGTGCTCCTCACCGCTGAATTTAGCGCCGGTCAGATAGAGCTTTCCGGCCCGTTCCACATAGACCTTGTCGGGTCCGTTGACCATGATTTCCGTGACGGCTTCCTCATCGAGGTACCTTTGCAATGGGCCAAGCCCCAACACGTCATCGATAATTTCCTGGACAAGCCGCTGCCGCTCAAGAACGGAAAGCGGAATCTCGTCCTCGTCGATGATGGCCCGAAGTTCGTCTTTGACGTACTGATGTAGTTCCGATTCATCGACCGAGGAATCAGTGATTCGGCTTCCCATTCGCTCATAGAGGGCGATGCCGGCGCGTTCCTTTATTGCATTTAGGGCTTCGTTGTCTTCGGACGCGTGCCGGTCGGCAGGTGAAGGAGCCGAGTTACTTGTGGCTCCGGAGGCACTCGGTGCCCAGGGGGCTGCCTGTGACGACGAGCCTGATGCCGGCACGGAGTTCTGGTCAAGACCACGGCTGGCCTCGAGACGTTTGGCGAGACTCATTGGACTACAACCCTTCTGTGAAGTTTCTTGTGTGGTCTTTCTTCCCAATTCGGTTTGAACCGATCCACCAGCTCCGCGAGTCCTTTGGTCGCAGGATCCTTGGTTCCGTCCTGCAATAGTGGGACCCCTTTGTTTGTGGAGAACGGGACTGCTCGGGAGCGCCGAAGAACTACGTCCACGGGGACGCCGATGGTCGCCTCGACGTCTTGGAGCGTGAGGCCACTTCGACGGTCGGCGAAATTCAGGACGATGTGACTGCGCTCGGGAAGAAGGCCCACCTCGTTGAGAATGGTCAAACCCGTCCGGAGTCCGCGAATGCTGGGAATGTCCATGCCGCAGACCCACACGACGTCCGTGGCCACTTCGAGGGTGGCGAGCACATGTTCACCCAAACCTGGCGCCGTGTCGACCACCACGAACTGAAACTCATCGGAGAGCTGCTTGATCAGATGCCCCACTTGATCACCGGAAATCCTGTCGGCGTCAGCGGGGTTGAGCGGAGCACAGAGCGCATAGATGCCCGCGGGATGAACCGACAGGTAGGACTTGAGAACCATGCTGTCCTGAGTCGCGGCTCCTGTTATGGCGTCCGCAAGGGTTCGCTCGGGTTCCAGCATGAGCCCGGAGGCAACGTCTCCAAACTGAAGGTCCAAATCCAGCACGACGACCCCCATAGGCGCCACTTTCCCCAGTCCCACGGCTAGGTTTGTGGTGACGGTCGTCTTGCCAACTCCCCCTTTCGGGGACATGACCGCGATGACTCGGCCGCCGGCGGGTTGGCCCTCGACTGAATTTCCAAGCCCTCGGCGCCGTCCGGCTGCAGCAAGACTGGCCCGTTCGAACAGCGAACGGATTTCATCCACGTCCGCGTTTGGTGACAGGAGGTCCCGCACGCCCGCACGCATGGCTGGCAGGGCTACATCGGACCTGCTCTCCGTCACTAGAACCACGCTGATTTCCGGGAACTGGAGATCGAAAAGACTGGCGAGCCGGATCGAGTCTTCCAGCGGAAGTCCAGGGCCGAAGAGGATGACCTCGGCAAGTTCTCCAGTCAGCACCCGCAGGATTTCGTCCGGACCGGGAGGCAGATAGTCGGCGGTGATCACGTGAAGGGTGCCGCGCAGGCCGGTTGCTGCATGCCGTGCCCTGCGTTCAAAATCGGCATCGGACGTGATCACTACGAACCGGCTCATCGGTACAACTCCGTCTTCTTGATGACAACAGGCGCGCTCTCTGAGGCCGAGGCCGGTTCCTTGGTGAGCCACAACTTTCCGAACTCGGCCGCGAAAGCGAGTTTGGCCGAATCCACGTCACTGCGAGCGAAAGTCACGAGCAGCTGACCGGTTGGAAGTTCGGTGTTCGCCTGTTCCTGCGAATTTGAGGTCGAGTTCGTTGCCTTGGCTTGAGAACGCTGCACACTCGTGACCAGAACTTTGTGGAACACCTCCTGTGACGTTGCTCCGCCCGCGGCGTCACCGCCTGATCCCGCAGCGAAGAGGACGACGATACCTACTGTGTCGCCGGCCGCGATTCGCCCGCCGACCACGCGCTGCGCCTCCAGCTGCACGGAGATTTCCTGCATCCCGGCAGGGACGGGAACAGATCCTGGGGCAGCCAAACTGTTGGGGTCAACCAGACGGGCTCCGAGCAACGCTTCGCCGGGCATCAAATCCGTGGCGGCTACCTTCCCTTGGATTCCGTCCAGGCTCTTGAGTGCTCCGTTGGGGACGGAAGCTGTGGGTAATGACGTCAGTTTGACCGATGATCTGATGGTATCGAGGGTCGCTCCAGACGGGATTTGAGTCTGTACAACCAAGACGTCAACGGGTTGAAGATCTTTTTGGGCCCGGGCTTCGGACCCTTGTACGAACGAGACCAGTAGCAGTGTGCCGACAATTGCGAGCACTAGTGCAACGATGCCTCCCAGTAGGCGAGTTTTCACTTTTCAATCTCCCTTCTTAACTCTTACTTTGTAAGTCCGATGACAACGACGTTTCCGGTGGGTGTGCTTGATCCGCCGCTGAAGAGGGTTGGGTCCGCCGCATATCCGACGAAGGTTCCGTAGAGGCCTTTTTCGCTGGGCCCGAAATGGCTGGTATCGCCAGCACTGTTGCCCGGGAAATTGAAGCCGAGGACCTTGAATCCAGCCCATTTTGTGATTTTGTAGTAGACGTTGTTTCCTGTGCAGTTTCCCCAGCTCGGGGACCCAGTGGCAGTCATTCCCGCGCACGTGTACCCATACACGGGTAGCGCGACCGTCTCGCCTATCAGTGACGAATCAAAGAGGCTGCTACACCCACTCGGAATGGAAGCGCCAGTGCTTGATTGACTCCAACTGCCGACGTTGGCTGTAACATTGCATCCGCCGCCGGGGTCAGGAGCCAGCCACGCGAACCCGCCTGGGATGATCTGATTGGACGGGTTTCTGCCGTTGCAATCCTGGGCGCCGTGGCCGCCGCCTTGAGTCAGAATCGTGTGCGGAAGGCCATCATCGACGAATTCACAGGTTGAAAAGACGAGCGGCAGGACTGTGCGGCCTTTGGTGGGGTAGAGCCATTTCGCTTGGGCAGTCGCACGGATATCCGCGGTCTGGATACCCAGCGCGTGGGCGAAAACCAGCGAGAAGTGATTGCTCGCCGACGGATCCTGGGCCTGAGTGGTCACATCGACCGTGCCGCCGGTGACGGTTGCCACGATTGCTCGTCCGTTAGTGTCCAAGGTGTTGCCGTTGGCAAACGGTGCAGCTTCTGTCGATTGGTCGGCAGCACACGTGGTCCCGGCAGGCAGTTTTGCGCACTTTTGGGCAATGGCTATAGCGGCCGCGTCTGCGCCGTTTTGGAGCTGGGCGTGCTCGGAATACATGGATCCGACATCTACAGCGAACGCCGCCATGCCAAGCAAGAAGACCATGAGAAATGCCGTCAAAGGCGCGATGACACCGCGCTCCGGATGGTCAGTCTTTATCCGCCGCATCGCATAACTCCTGTTCCGGCTATCGATAGAGAGGAGGGCATTCCTGGAATAAGTGCGGGAAAACCCGTCATCCACGAAGTGGTGTAGCTCACCGTCGCCACCGCGTTGTTTGCTGGATCGCAGGTACCAGTGCCGGAATAGGTGATGGTGATGTTTGTCCTGGTCAACGACACAGACGGTGCTGCCGCCACGCCGGCATCTTGTGCGCTTGACGCGTTGTATGTTGACTCGGAACAGTGAATGGCCGCGTAGCGTGAGGCTTCACGCCCGGCTTCACTGAGGGACACTTGAATGTTGAAAGCCCTGCTAAATTCGGCAATCCCCAACACGAGTACAAGGAATATAGGAAGAACGAGGGCGAATTCGACTGCTACGGCACCCGATTCCCTCGGAGAACGTCGCTTCATCCCGGTTCTGCGCCGAATGTTCATCACAGCCCGGCCGCAACTTGTTGAAATCCGGGTACGAGTTGAAGGCCAAGGACGCCAACGATTGCGACTATGGCGGTGGCGATGAACACGACCAGAATGCTGTACTCGACGGCGCTCGCCCCGGTTTCGGAGTCACCTGCGGCCCCGAGGATTTTCCTCAGCCGTGATGAGAGAGTGCTTACCTGAAACTTGAGACCTTTCACAACCGCTCCTTGACGAGAGTGATTACCGAAACGAAAATGTCCAGGGGCGGGGCCGGCACCAGCCGAGCAGACGCTCGAACTGTTCCACCCCGCCCCTGGGCATTTTCACGGAAGGTAGCCTGAAATTGTGGTGAAGGCTGTGTTGACTTGCCCGCCGAGCGTTGCAACTATTCCGACGATTACCGCGGCGATCAGTGCCACGAGCAAGCCGTACTCGACCGCAGTAGCTCCTTTCTCAGATTCAAGCCGGTTCTTGGCCGTTGCGAGAAAGGAGATCGCCTGGAGCTTCACGGCAGCTTGTTTGAGATCGTGGTGAACGCGGTGTTGATTTGCCCGCCAAGTGTTGCAACGATGCCGACGATAACCGCGGCAATCAGTGCGACCAGCAAACCGTATTCAACGGCCGTTGCGCCCTTTTCGGAAGAGAGCCGGTCTTTTACGCCGGCGATGAATGCGAGGGTGTGAATCATGAGAGTTGACATTGGAAAACCTTCCCAGATAAGTGAATTTGTCTACGAATTCCTGCCGCTCACATATCCCGTTTAGCGATCGGATTTCGATAGGACAAGAATTGCGCTTGGGAGGGTTAACAAACAATGCGTAGTGGTACTCGTCTTTCTCAGAGCGAGTGGCTTCGACTACTCGAAGTACGGGTCGCAGGTACTCGGTTTTTCTGCCTAGCTACTACCTAAGTGGCCCGGGAATGGGGCTCGTGGGCTTTATGGGGAGGCTGTGGCGTGCAACTGAGCCTCACCGAACGAGAAGAACCACTCCAATGGCAGCGGCAAACATGGCAGGCCCGTGAGCCACTTCACTCGGCTTGATTCCGCGCTTCACTAGTAACACCAGCACCGTCATCACCCCGCCCACCACGAAGCCCAGCAGGCCCCCGTAGAACACGTGGCTCCAACCCAAGTAGCCCAAGTACATTCCGAGTGGTGCCGAGAGCTTCACATCGCCCATTCCCAGGGCGCCAGGAGAAATTAGTCCAAGAATTAAGTACCCGAGGAACAAAATGACGGCGCCGGCAGCTGCGCGCAGCAGTCCAGACCAGTCCGGAACGAGCACGGCCGACATAGTTAACAGACCGATGCCGGCCGCTAGCAGCAACAGGACCAGCGGGTTTGGAAGCAAATGGTGCACCACGTCGACGCGTGACAGTTGCACCGCGAGCACTGCGAGGAGGAGATAGGCAGGGAGGGGCGGTGAGAAACCAAACCGGAGCGCCAGGAGGGCAAACAACGCGGCGGTAGCCACCGCCGTCGTGATCCGGATAACGAGGGAGGGGAGCCCGCCGAGCCGCGGCAGGGACCGGGTGATCAGAACCTCCGCCAGAGGGCTCGTGAGCAGCCCCAGGAGCCCGAGGGCGGCCACAAGCAAGGGCTGGGCGGCAGTTGCTGTCATGGCATCTCCTAGGAGCTCAGAATGGGCCTCGGTTGTTCACGCTGGTTGCCAGCCTATTTTGACCCTGACGCTCGTTGCCGCTATTGTTGATAGTCGTTGTGCGTGTCCTTTCTCGATGACACATGCCCGCTTGGGGATCCAGTTGCAGGATCGTTAACTCGACAGGCATATCGGGACTTCGGGATGACTGGTACATAGAGCCCTCACCTCTGCTCCGGTAACGCATACCTAGTAGGCACACGCTTCAAGCGTGCCGCCTAAAACATGAACGCCAGAACAAGAACGAGGCAAAACCGTGCGTACGTACACCCCGAAGCCCGGCGATATCAACCGCCAGTGGCACGTCATCGATGCCACCGACGTTGTCCTTGGTCGTCTTGCCAGCCAGACCGCAACACTGCTGCGCGGAAAGCACAAGCCGACCTTTGCGTCCCACATGGACATGGGCGACTTCGTCATCATCATCAACGCTGAAAAGGTCGCCCTGACCGGCGCCAAGCTGGAGCAGAAGCGCGCATACCGCCACTCCGGCTACCCGGGCGGCCTGACCTCCGTCAACTACGCGGAACTGCTGGAATCCAACCCGGTCCGCGCTGTGGAGAAGGCCATCAAGGGCATGCTCCCGAAGAACTCCCTCGCCGCACAGCAGCTGGGCAAGCTCAAGGTTTACCGTGGTGCAGAGCACCCCCACGCAGCCCAGCAGCCCAAGACTTTCGAAATCACCCAGGTCGCCCAGTAGTCCTGGCCACCAAACAACTTTTAATCAAGGAGAATCGTGGCTCAGAACGAAGAACTGACCGCCGAAGCCGTCGAGGCCGAGGAAACCCTTATCAGCTACACCTCTGAAAGCTCGGCTGCCGAAGCCGCGCCGAAGAAAGAGCGCCCGGCACTGACCGTTGCCGGCGCTGCTGTTGGCCGCCGCAAGGAAGCCGTTGCACGCGTTCGTGTTGTACCCGGCTCCGGCAAGTGGATCATCAACGGCCGTGAGCTGTCGAACTACTTCCCGAACAAGCTGCACCAGCAGGACGTCAACGAACCCTTCAAGATCCTTGATCTTGAAGGCGCCTACGACGTCATCGCCCGCATCCACGGCGGTGGCCCCTCCGGCCAGGCCGGTGCTCTGCGCCTCGGTGTTGCTCGCTCGCTGAACGAGATCGACGTCGAGAACAACCGCGCCACCCTGAAGAAGGCCGGCTTCCTGACCCGTGACGCACGCGTCATCGAGCGTAAGAAGGCTGGTCTCAAGAAGGCACGCAAGGCTCAGCAGTACTCCAAGCGCTAAAAATGCGCCTACCCGTGGTGTTGCCGCTGACGCGACAACACCACGGGGCCCCTCAAAGGCCCGTTCCGCCATTTTGGTGGGGCGGGCCTCTGTCGTTGGCGGACGACGTCAATTGAGCAGTTAGGGCCGAAGGTCGTAATACTGCGCTCCATCGATGGTTTCTGCCTTGAAATGGGTGCTCACCCAGTCGACTATTCGCGCGGCTTCTCCATGACTGCTTTCCAAGGTCGTTGGCAGGTCCTGGATCACCACAGACCCGATGCGGCCGACGGCGACGAATTCTTCGAACTGTTCAAGCGTCGGAAATGGGTCAGTTCCGTCGAAGCCCCCTAACGGTATAACGGCCCTCCCGCTGGCCAGTTGGTAGTTCGCTGCGGATTCAGAACCCACGATGGCTGCCGGCCAAGTGACATTTGCCGGGCTCGGTCGCATGCGGTCGATGATTCCGGGAACAGGAATGTCGCCATAGGACAGAACCCAAAGCTTCGGGGGCATGTTGGAAGGTAATTGTCGCCGGTCTGGGCTGTCTGTGCGTGTGACCAGGATGCTTGGGCCCGCCATTACGGCGGCGCCGACGTGTGGGCTCAAAGTCGTATTGACTGACCACAGCACGGGCCCCGCCAACAGGCTCACCAGGGGCACCGCCACGGAGATCCACCGGATACTGCGGGCCGCCGCTGGGACAAGTACGACTGCGATGGATACCGACCCCAGGATCAGAAGCGCCTGCGGAAACCACGGGAAATCGCTGGTTGAACGTACCGCTGCGACATACGCAATTATCACGCAAACGAGCAAGGCTATTCCGAGTCCGAGGCGCGGTTTCCAGCGTCTCCGAAGCCGCACGAGGTGAATGAACCCAAAGGCGGCCAGACAACTCAATGGTGGTACGGCCACGAGTGAGTAGTAGGGGTGGACAATCCCGGACATGAAAGCAACGACTGTCGCGGAAGTAGCAAACCAGATCGCGCACAGAAGCAGCACAGCGCGCCTGGGCGTTCCGTCGATGCGCTTCCACAAGGTCCATACAGCGATGCAGATTCCGGCCAGGGCCAGCGGCAGTAACCATCCGAATTGACCGGTAAATTGGGGTTCCAGAAATCGCTGGAACCCGGCGGCGAGGTCGTCCGAACTTCCAGGAGTCATCGTTCGAACGGCGGCCTCGCCGGTCAGACGATCGAGGCCGTTGTACCCAACCGTGAGTTCCACGACGCTGTTGGCCCTTGTGCCTCCAATAAAAGGCCGAGAGGACGGATCTGCTAGCTGAACGAGCATGAACCACCAGCCGCCGATGAGTGCCGCCACGAAGAACGCCGCACCTAGATGCATGAACCTCCTGATGATCGGGGCGCGCGAAAAGGCGAGGTAACTTACTCCCACGGCGGGCAGGATGAGCAGGATCTGAAGTTGTTTGGCTAGGAACCCTGCGCCGACGAGGGCGCCTGCAATGAGCAACCAGCGCAGCTTCCCCTGGTCGATTGACTCGAGGGTCGCGAAGGCCGTCCCGATCATGAGCAGAGTCAGCAGCGCATCCGGGTTGTTGTACCTGAACATGACGGTGGCCACGGGGGTAACCGCGAAGAAAAGTCCTGCGAGCAAGCCAGTTGCTGGGTCGGTCCGCTTCGTCACCATCCGATACAGCAAATAGACGCTGAGTACTCCCATCAGAGCTTGCGGCAGGAGGATGCTCCATGAGTTGAGGCCGAAAATCCGCACGGAGAGGGACATGATCCACAGTGACAGTGGAGGCTTGTCAACGGTTATTGCATTTCCCGGGTCTGAGGAACCGTAGAAAAAAGCTGTCCAATCTTCCGAACCGGCCATGGCGGCGGCCGAGTAGTAGGAGTTTGCCCAACCGTTTCGGTCGAGTCCCCACACATAGAGGAGTGACGCCAAAGCAAGAAGGCTCAATAGAGCCGGCCGCTGCCAGGCAGGACTCAGGGGATTCCCACGAAACCACTCCCGAATGACCTGGGAACGGTCTCCGATGACGGCATCCGGAGCTAATTGTCCGGGAAGTCGGCTGGTTTTGTTGCTCAAACTGCCAGCTGCTTAATGGTGGCCACGCCGCGCCGTTCCTCCGACTGCCGAACCCGGAAGACCCAGATACGGAGCAGGACGAAGCGGACAAGAGTGGCGAATATGTTTGCGCAGGTCAGGACCAAAAGCTCAGTGCTGGGCGATGCGTCCGGGTGAATGGCATGTAGCAATAGCAGGGAAGATGAAGTGATCCCCCAGGCGACCAGGAAAACCACCAGGCCTTGAAACTGTTGGGTGAACTGCCGCACGGGTCCGTGGATCCTGAAGGTGAAGCGGCGGTTGGCGGCCGTGTTTGCGATGGCCGTGAGTAAGAGGGCCAGGAAGTTTCCCTGCTGTGGGCCAAACGGGCCTTGGAATAGCAGATACAGCAAAGCAAAAGCGAGAGTGGAGAACGCGCCGACGATTCCGAAACGTATCACTTGGCCGAAAAAGCTTGGGCGGGTTGGCGTGGCGATAGGTCCTCGCCCGAGCTCCGCGTATATCGCTTGCAAAGGGATATTTCCCTTCATCATGGAACCGGCGACGCGTACGAGGCCCTTGACATCGTCGACGGCCGTTTGGCGGATATCCACCCTGCTGTCTGGATCGTCGATCCAGTCAACTGGAATCTCGTGGATTCGAAGCCCTGCCCGCTCGGCCAGGATCAACAGCTCGGTGTCGAAGAACCAGCAGTTGTCCTCCACATAAGGAAGCAGCCGATGCGCGACTTCCGCCCTGACAGCCTTAAAACCACACTGGGCATCGGAAAACTGGACCTGCATTGTCCGTTTAAGAATCAGGTTGTAGCTCCGGGAGATGAATTCCCGTTTGGGGCCCCTGACCACCCTGGATGTGCGGCCAAGCCGGGTGCCGATGCTGACATCCGAGTGTCCGGAAAGCAGGGGAGCGATGAGCGGCGGCAAAGCCGCCAAATCGGTTGAGAGGTCGACGTCTACATATGCCAGAACTTTGGCTTCAGACGATGTCCAGGCGTCGCGGAGCGCGAATCCCCGCCCCTTAGTCTCAAGGCGCCGATAACTGACATTCGGAACCTCATCAGCGAGCTTCCGCGCAATTAGACCGGTCGCGTCAGTGCTCGCGTTGTCTGCGATCGTGATTTTCCAGCTGTACAACAATTCCCGGGAAAGATAGTCGACAAGCCGGTAAATGCTTCTTTCGAGTATGGCGGACTCGTTGAAAACGGGGACAATTATTTCGAGCGCCAAGCCCCCAGAGCTAGGTGTCATGCGGCAATCGTAGATTCTTGTTAAGGTGCATTACTAGAGTGGAGCAGAAAGCGCAAGTCAAGTAGTTCCACTCTAGCGATCGCGCGGCTGAAGGGGTATCAAAGGGCTCCGGGACTCGTTCCTTCGACCCCTGCAACCGTCGTCTAGACTGGGACGCGATGGCTAGATTATTTGGAACAGATGGCGTGCGTGGTCTCGCCAATGGATTGCTCACCGCGGAGCTTGCTCTTCAGTTGGCCCAAGCAGCTGCGGTGGTCCTTGGCCACGAACGTGCAGCCGACGGAAAGCGGCCCCGCGCCGTGGTGGCCCGGGATCCCCGCGCCAGCGGGGAGTTTATCGCTGCAGCGGTGGAAGCCGGACTTTCAAGCTCCGGCATTGACGTCTACGACGCCGGGGTGCTGCCTACGCCAGCGGCGGCCTACCTCATCGCCGATCTCGATGCCGATTTCGGGGTGATGATCTCGGCCTCGCACAACCCTGCACCGGACAACGGCATCAAGTTCTTTGCCCGCGGCGGCCAGAAGCTCCCGGACGAGGTGGAGGACGCAATCGAGGCCCAACTCGGCAAGGAACCTTCACGTCCTGTGGGCGGCGACGTCGGCCGCATCCAGCGCTTCTCGGACGCCGAGGACCGCTACATCGTCCACTTGCTCGGCACCCTGCCGCACCGCCTCGAAGGTCTCAAGGTTGTCCTGGACTGCGCCCACGGCGCAGCCAGCGGTTGTTCCCCGCAGGTCTTCGCCAGCGCCGGCGCCGAAGTTGTGGTGATCGGTGCCGAACCCGACGGTCTGAACATCAACGACGGCGTCGGTTCCACCCACCTTGGCCAGCTCAAGGAAGCGGTCGTCAAGCACGGTGCGGACTTTGGCATTGCGCACGACGGCGACGCCGACCGCTGCCTGGCCGTGGACCACGAAGGCAACGAGGTTGACGGTGACCAGATCATGGCGATTCTGGCCCTCGCGTTGAAGAAGTCCGGAAAACTGAAGGACGACGTCCTGGTAGCCACCGTGATGAGCAACCTCGGACTCAAGATCGCCTTGCGCGAGGCTGGAATCACGCTCCGCGAGACCGCGGTGGGGGACCGGTACGTCCTGGAGGCAATGCGCGAAGGCGGCTTCAGCCTTGGGGGAGAGCAGTCGGGCCACGTGATCTTCTCCGATTACGCCACTACAGGCGACGGTGTCCTGACCGGTCTGCAGATTGCCGCCCAGGTGGCCGGCACGGGCCGGACCCTCCAAGACCTTGCCCGCGTCATGACCAAGCTGCCGCAACTCATGATCAACGTGAAGGGCGTGGACAAGTCACGTGCCGCCACGGATGAAGGCGTCGCCGCTGCGGTGGCCGCCGCCGAACACGAACTTGGTGACACCGGCCGGGTGCTCCTGCGGCCATCGGGCACCGAAGCGCTGGTGCGTGTGATGGTGGAGGCGGCGGACATGGAAACCGCCACCCGCATATGCACTGAACTTGCCGGCGTCGTCGAAGACCGCCTCGCCATTCCGCGCGAGCTGGCGGTATAGGTCCCAAAAACCAAACAACTGTGGCCCGTCTCCGTGAGGAGGCGGGCCACAGTTATTTCAAAATGCCTACCGTTGGAGCAGGTGAGTCGCGGATCTCGGTGAGGAGCGTGATGGTGGGATCGGCAGCCGGCTCTTCTTCCGAGATGCCTAACTTGGCGTTCCGGCGCTCGATGAGGTAGTTCAGGTCTCCTTGGTTAATCAACCGCTAGGGGTAGCCTGGCGCCGGTTCGAGCCCAAAGTACTCCTCGAGGGTGCGGATACCACGGTTGGCCATATCCGTTGCAGCCTCAACCCCGATAAACCGCAAATGCCACGGCTCGTAGTAATAGCCGGTGATTTCATTGAGCATCCACGGGTACCTGACAACAAATCCGTACTTGTACGCGTTGGCCTTGGCCCAAACGGCAGCTGGCTGATCGGCGAAGCAAGGCTCGAAGCTGCACGCCCCGCCGCCGTCGCCGATATCGAATGCCCATCCGGTCTGGTGCTCCGAGAAGCCGGGACGCGCGGAGGCCGTGTCCGCCGAGGCCTGGCCGCGCGTGCTCACATAGCCGTTGTACGTGGCGGTCTGGGTCTGGAAGGAACGGTATCCAGAGGCCAAGGTCATTGTGACTCCGGCCGACGCGGCCGCGGCAAAGAGCTTTTCGGCTGCTCCGGCGGTGGTGCTGTTGAGCAGGGACGCCTCGCCGCTGACCGCGAGTTGCACGCGGGGCTGTGCCAAGTCGGCAGGGACAAACTGCAAGGGGCTCAGTGGCCGGTGCTTATTGACGATGACCCACTGGCTCGCGGGGTCGCTCAGGGAAAACTGTCGGGACAGAACCGCTGAGGGCGGAGCCTTCGACGGCGGTGCGCCCGACGGCGGCCCGCTCGCCGCTCCGGAGGGCGCCGCCGTCGTGGCCGCTACTGTCGGCGTCGGCGTCGCGGTTTGGGGACCCGAGGGGGGCGGTGCGGCCGTGGGCGACGCGGCCCGGCCATCCGGCGTGCAGGCCGCCAAGGCAGCCATTCCCGCACCTGCCGCGAGTAGCGTCGCGAACGACCTTCGGCTGGGGGCACGGTTCTGGCACATCCGTGCTAGACCTTTCGGAGCAGCATGCGGCGGATGGAATGGTCCGCGTCCTTGGTGAGGACAAGTTGCGCCCGGCCGCGGGTAGGAAGCACGTTTTCCTCAAGGTTGGGTTCGTTGATGCGCTTCCAAATGCCGCGTGCGGTAGCTTCCGCTTCGGCGTCGGAGAGCGTCGCGTAACGGTGGAAGTAGGATTCGGGCTGGGCGAACGCAGTGGTTCGAAGCTTGCGGAAACGGTCCACGTACCAGTCTTCGATGTATGAGGTCTTGGCGTCAACGTAAATGGAGAAGTCAAAGAAGTCGCTCAGGGCCAGGCCTTGCCGGCCGTCCTGCCGGGGACGGGCGGGTGCCAACACGTTGAGGCCCTCGACGATGAGGACGTCAGGCCGCCGGACCACCACTTCCTTGTCCGGGACGATGTCGTAGGTGACGTGCGAATACCAAGGAGCGCGGACCTCTTCGGCGCCCCCCTTGATCGCACTCACGAATCGAAGCAAGGCCCGGCGGTCGTAGGATTCCGGAAAGCCCTTGCGTTCGAGCAAATGCCGGCGCTTCAACTCAGCGAGCGGGTACAGGAAACCGTCGGTGGTGATGAGTTCGACGTTCGGGGTGCCGGGCCAGCGGCGGAGCATTTCGCGCAGCACGCGGGCGATAGTGGACTTGCCGACAGCTACCGAACCTGCGACGCCGATCACGAAGGGCGTGCGCTGGGTCTGCTCGCCAAGGAAGGTGGTTGTGGCTGCATGAAGCTGTTGTGATGCCTGGACATAGAGGTGCAACAAGCGGGAGAGCGGCAGGTAGACCTCCCGGATTTCCTTCATGTCCAGGGGATCACCGAGGCCGCGAAGCCGAATGATGTCCTCTTCGTTAAGCGGCTGCTCCATCTGTGCCGCCAGCCGGGACCACGTCTGCCTGTCCAGCTCCACGAACGGAGAGGAGCTGTCGCCGTTCGCTTCATTGCGTTGCAAAGTCACTATAGAGATTCTGCCCCTCTGGTGGCTGATCCGGAAATACAGCATGAACGGCGGGCAGATTTTTGTGTGAGGACGCTCTCCGGAAAAGGTACGCGATCCGGCATATTCCGCGGTCTGGCCTGCTTGCGGGCCCGGATATCCTACGTCCGTTCCGCGGGGCTACCGCTACTCTAGTAGGCATGTGTGGAATCGTAGGTTACGTTGGCAATTCATCCCGCCGGGCAGATGCCGGGCACTCAGCCCTCGATGTCGTGCTTGAAGGACTCCGGAGGCTCGAATACCGGGGTTATGATTCAGCCGGAGTTGCAGTGGTGGCTCATGGAACCATCACAGCCCGGAAGAAGTCCGGAAAACTGAGCAATCTACTGAACGAGCTCGAGGACAATCCGCTCCCGGACTCGCTGACGGGCATCGGCCACACCCGTTGGGCCACCCACGGCGGACCCACCGACCAGAACGCCCATCCGCATCTGGCCGACGGCGGACGACTGGCCATGATCCACAACGGAATCATTGAAAACTTCGCCGAGCTCAAGCAGGAGCTCATCGCGAAGGGTGTCACTTTCGAATCGGAGACGGACACCGAGGTAGCGGCAGCACTTCTGGGCGATATTTTCCGCAACCAGCTCAACGGTGACTCATCCAACGGCAAGCTCACCAAAGCGATGCAGCTTGCCTGCCAGCGGCTCGAAGGCGCGTTCACGCTCCTCGCCGTGCACGCAGAGCGGCCGGACGTGGTGGTCGCCGCCCGTCGCAACTCCCCCCTTGTCGTAGGACTGGGCGAAGGCGAGAACTTCCTTGGATCCGACGTCTCCGGTTTCATCGACCACACGCGCCGCGCCGTCGAGCTGGGCCAGGACCAGATCGTCACCATCACCGCCGACACCGTGGAGATCACAGACTTCTTCGGGGCCCCCGCCAAGGGCAAGGAATACCACGTTGACTGGGACCCGGCTTCGGCGGAAAAGGGCGGCTTCAGCTCTTTCATGGAAAAGGAAATCCACGACCAGCCCGACGCAGTCACCCAGACCCTCCTCGGCCGCTCGGACATTAACGGCCAGCTGACCTTGAGCGAGCTCCGGATCGACCCCGCGCTGCTGAAGCAGGTCAACAAGATCATCGTTCTGGCTTGTGGCACGGCCGCATACGCCGGAATGGTCGCCAAGTACGCCATCGAGAACTGGTGCCGCATCCCCACCGAGGTGGAGCTCGCGCACGAATTCCGCTACCGCGATCCGATAGTAGACGCGAACACACTGGTGGTGTCCATCAGCCAGTCCGGCGAAACCATGGACACGCTGATGGCCGTCCGTTACGCCCGTGAGCAGGGCGCCAAGACGATCTCTATCTGCAACACCAACGGATCCACCATCCCGCGCGAATCCGACGCCGTTCTCTACACCCACGCCGGTCCGGAAATCGCAGTCGCCTCCACCAAGGCGTTCCTGGCCCAGATCACCGCCGCTTATCTCCTTGGTCTCTACCTGGCCCAGCTTCGCGGGAATATCTTCTCCGGCCAGATCAAGGACGTCCTGGCGGACCTTGGCAAAATACCCGCACACATCCAGAAGATCCTCGACAACGCAGGCCCCCTCCGCGAGCTCGCCCGCAGCATGAAGGACGAGAAGTCGGTGCTCTTCCTGGGCCGCCACGTGGGCTTCCCGGTGGCACTCGAGGGCGCGTTGAAGCTCAAGGAAATCGCGTACATCCACGCTGAAGGGTTCGCCGCCGGTGAGCTCAAGCACGGTCCGATTGCTCTGATCGACGAGGGGCAGCCCGTCTTTGTGGTGGTTCCGTCGCCGCGGGGCCGCGATTCCCTCCATGCGAAGGTGGTCAGCAACATCCAGGAAATCCGCGCCCGCGGTGCGCGCACCCTGGTGATCGCCGAGGAAGGCGACGAAGCAGTGCGGGCTTATGCCGAGCACGTTTTCTACGTCCCTCAGACGCCTACGCTCCTGATGCCGCTTCTCACGACGGTTCCGCTGCAGATTTTTGCCGCAGAGCTGGCCAAAGCCAAGGGGTACGACGTGGACCAGCCGCGCAACCTGGCCAAGAGCGTGACCGTAGAATAGCCGCATGATTGTTGGCATAGGCGTAGACGTCGTAGACATAGAGCGTTTCGGGCGCCAACTTGAACGGACCCCGGGCCTTCGTGACCGTTTGTTCGTTCCCGCGGAGCGCGAACTCAACACGCGGTCCTTGGCCGCCCGTTTCGCGGCCAAGGAAGCAGTGGCCAAGGTCCTCGGAGCTCCAGCGGGCATGAACTGGCAGGACTGCTGGATCGGCCTGGACCAGAACGGCCCCACTATCCAAGTGAAGGGCACCGTACTGGCTGTTGCCGAGTCCATCGGCGTGAAGCGCTGGCACGTGTCCATGAGCCACGATGGCGGAATCGCCACTGCCATGGTCATCGCGGAAGCCTAGCAGCGCAAGCAACCATGATCAGCGCCTTCACCGGAACACAAATCAGGGCAGCGGAACAACCGCTCCTCGATACGGGCGAAGGCGCTGTTCTCATGCAACGCGCGGCACACGGGCTGGCAAACGCCGTCGTGCGTGAACTCCGCTCGGCAGGCCGCAGCCTTTACGGCTCGAGCATTACGGTGCTGGCGGGCAAAGGCAACAACGGCGGGGACGGCCTTTACGCCGCGGCAATGCTCGCGAGGCGTGGCATGCGCACGACGGCGGTACTCACCGCCGGTTCCGCGCATCCTGACGCGCTCGCGGCTTTCGGGGCTGCCGGCGGACGCGTCCATGTTTTGGACGAGGACAACCCCGAAGAACTAGCCGTGCTGACTGCCGGCGACGACGTGGTCATTGACGCGATCCTGGGCACGGGTGCCCGGGGCGGCCTTGGCGGCCCTGCCGCGGAATTGATTGCTGCCTTGGAGGAGCTAAGGCCCCAATTTGTTGTGGCCTGCGATATCCCCAGCGGAGTGGACGCCGACACAGGCGAGGTCCACTGGCCCGTATTGACGGCGCGGCTGACCGTGGCATTCGGGGGATTCAAAGCCGGACTGATGGCCGATCCGGGTGAGGGCTGTGCCGGCAAGGTGTTGCTCGTACCTATCGGCATCGAGGAGTATCTTCCGGCACCTGCGCTGCGCCGCTTCTCCGCCCCCGACCTGGCCGCCGTCCTGCCGGACCCGGGGCGCCGGGCCCAAAAGTACACCAGGGGAGTCCTCGGCGTCGTGGCAGGTTCCGAGCGCTACACCGGAGCCGCGGTGCTCTGTGTCGAGGCCGCCTCCGCGGCCGGTGCGGGAATGGTGCGGTACCTCGGCCCGGAAGTCGTGGCGCGGCAGGTCCTGGCACGAACGCCCGAAGCCATCTGGGAGCCGGCCGAGCCCGGCAGGGTCCAGGCGTGGTTGCTCGGTCCTGGCCTGGACGGAGCCGGGCAACTCGACCGTGCCCGCGACGTATTGGACGCGGCGGCCGGCGCCGGCCAGCCCGCCGTCGTCGACGCCGGAGCCTTGGAGCTCCTGCCGGAACGCTGCCCGCCGAACTGGATTCTCACCCCGCACGCCGGGGAACTCGCGGCACTTCTTGGCCGAGGCGAAGTGCGCGTCACGCGCGAGGACGTGGAATCGCGAGCCGTGCA
The DNA here is from genome assembly GCF_040686575.1 of Arthrobacter sp. NPDC080073. Taxonomy (NCBI): domain Bacteria; kingdom Bacillati; phylum Actinomycetota; class Actinomycetes; order Micrococcales; family Micrococcaceae; genus Arthrobacter; species Arthrobacter sp. NPDC080073. The sequence goes on along the minus strand of NZ_JBFBKR010000004.1, from coordinate 67,574 downwards.
CTTCGCCCGGCTTGCGGCCGAGCACACCGGTGCCGTCGTCCTGCTCAAAGGTGCCACAACGGTGGTTGCTTCGCCCTCCGGGGCGGTCTTCAGCCAATCGGACGGATGCCCGTGGATGTCAACGGCAGGCAGTGGGGACGTCCTTGGCGGGATAGTCGGCGCGCTGGCTGCGGCCTACGCGGAATCCGGGCTGGACGACGACGGGCCGTTCGCCGCGCTGGGAATCGCCCCCGATGAGCGCTGGGCAGCGGTAGCCGCCGTCGGCGCCAGCATCCACGGAATGGCGGGCAGCGCAGCCTCGGCGGGTGGGCCATTGGCCGCTTCCGATATCGCCCGGGCGGTCCCGGGCGTCTTCCGATTTCTCGGTGAACATCGCGCCGGATGATCCCGGATGTTCCTTGAAAGTCACATAGTCTCGCTAGGCTGGCAGAAAGTTATCCGGCAATTGAAGGAGAACACATGGACGTTTGGCCAGGAAGCGCATACCCGTTGGGGGCCACTTTCGATGGCACGGGAACCAACTTCGCGCTGTTCAGCGAGAAGGCGGAAAAGGTGGAATTGTGTCTCTTTGACGACGACGGGGACGAAATTTCCTACACGGTCAACGAGGTGGACGGCTATGTATGGCATTGCTACCTGCCGCACGTCCAGCCCGGACAGAAGTATGGCTACCGCGTGCACGGTCCGTATGACCCTGCCGCCGGGCAGCGCTTCAATCCCAACAAGCTCCTCCTGGACCCTTACGCCAAGGCCGTCCACCGGCAGATCGACTGGGACCCGGCGCTCTTCTCTTACAACATGGGGGATCCGGATTCCCGGAACGACAAGGATTCGGCGCCGCACATGATGTTGGGCGTGGTCATCAACCCGTTCTTCGACTGGGCCGGCGACCAGCAGCTGCGCATCCCGTACCACCGCTCCGTGATCTACGAGGCGCACGTCAAGGGCCTGACCCAGCTCCACCCCGAGGTTCCGGAGGAGCAGCGCGGCACGTACGCCGGCGTGGCCCACCCGGCCGTGATTTCCCATCTGCAGAAGCTCGGGGTGACGGCCATCGAACTCATGCCCGTCCATCAATTCGTCAATGACGGCATCCTGCAGGACAAGGGGTTGAACAACTACTGGGGCTACAACACGATCGGGTTCTTTGCCCCGCACAACAGCTACAGCTCCAAGGGCGACACCGGCCAGCAGGTCCAGGACTTCAAGGCCATGGTCAGGACGTTGCACACGGCAGGCATCGAGGTCATTCTCGACGTCGTGTACAACCACACCGCCGAAGGCAACCACCTTGGCCCGACGCTGTCCTTCAAGGGCATCGACAACTCCGCGTACTACCGTCTGATGGAGGGCGATCTCAAGCACTACATGGACTACACGGGGACCGGCAACTCATTGAACGTGCGCAGCCCGCATTCGCTGCAGCTGCTGATGGATTCCCTGCGGTACTGGGTCACCGAAATGCATGTGGACGGCTTCCGCTTCGACCTCGCCTCCACCCTGGCCCGGGAGTTCTATGACGTGGACAAACTGTCGACCTTCTTCGAACTCATTCAGCAGGATCCGGTGGTTTCGCAGGTCAAGCTGATCGCCGAGCCGTGGGACGTCGGTCCGGGCGGCTACCAGGTGGGCAATTTCCCGCCGCAGTGGACGGAATGGAACGGCCAGTACCGGGATACCGTCCGCGACTTCTGGCGCGGCGAGCCGTCCACCCTGGGCGAGTTCGCGTCCCGGTTGACCGGGTCGGCGGACCTTTACGAGCACTCCGGCCGCCGCCCGGTGGCTTCCATCAACTTCGTCACCGCCCACGACGGCTTCACGCTGGCTGACCTGGTGTCCTACAACGAGAAGCACAACGAGGCGAACGGCGAGGGCAACAACGACGGCGAATCCCACAACCGCTCCTGGAACTGCGGCGTCGAGGGGCCCACGGAGGATCCCAAGGTCCTGGGCCTTCGTGCCCGCCAGCAGCGGAACTTCATCGCCTCGATGCTTCTGTCCCAGGGTGTCCCGATGCTGCTGCACGGTGACGAGCTGGGCCGGACGCAGCGGGGCAACAACAACGGCTACTGCCAGGACTCCGAGCTGACCTGGATCAACTGGGACAGCGTGGACCAGCCCCTCGTCGAGTTCACGGCCGCGGTCAGCGCTCTGCGCGCCAAGCACCCCACCTTCCGCCGGAGCCGCTTCTTCGACGGCCGCCCGGTGCTGCGCGGCGAAGGCGAGAGGCTTCCGGACATCGTATGGCTTGACGTCGATGGAAGCACCATGACGCCGTCGGACTGGGACAGCGCTTTCGGCCGCTCCGTGGGCGTCTTCCTCAACGGCGACGGGATACGCGGCCGGGACAACCAGGGACGGCGCATCACGGACGTCAACTTCCTGCTCTACTTCAATGCCCACGACGAGGAAGTCGGTTTCAAGGTGCCCTCGGACGAGTACGCACCCGCCTGGGACATCATCATCGACACCGCGGGCGGCGGTGCCGACACCGAACTCGTGCCGGCGGAAGCAGTCCTCGGTGTCGAGGCCAAGTCGCTCGTCGTATTGCGGGCACACAGCCTCCCGGACACGGAACCCGATCACTCGGTGGCCGCATCCCTCGCCGCGTTGTCGCAGACAACCACCGCCGAAACGGCTTCCCTAACCGCGCCAGCCACGCCGCCACCCTCCACCCGGAAGCGCCAGGTTGTGCCGGAAACCGAGCCTGAACCGAAAAAGCACCATTCCCCGGAGACGAAGGCCGCCCCCGAAACCAAACCTGCCGCTGCGCCGAAGAAGCCCAGAAAGCCGCGCACCCACAAGGACGGAGGATCATGAGGACACCCCTCTCCACATACAGGCTCCAGATCAGGCCCTCGTTCACGCTCCAGGACGCGGCTGCCCTCACGGGTTATCTGCGCGAGCTCGGGGTGGACTGGGTGTACTTGTCGCCCATCCTGACGGCGGAGGAGGGCTCGGAACACGGTTACGACGTCACCGACCCCTCCACCGTTGATGCTTCCCGCGGCGGGGCCGAAGGACTCGCCGCGCTCTCCAAGGCGGCACGGGAGGCCGGACTCGGGGTCCTGGTGGATATCGTCCCGAATCACATGGGCGTCGCGTCGCCCCCGCAAAATGCCTGGTGGTGGTCCCTCCTCAAAGAGGGCAAAGCCTCTCGCTATGCGGAAGCGTTCGACGTCGACTGGGACTTCGGCGGCGGAAAGCTCCGGCTCCCGGTCCTCGGCAGCGACGCAGACGTCGACAAGCTGGAAGTGGTCGACGGCGAATTGCGCTACTTTGACCACCGCTTCCCGCTGGCCGAAGGAAGCTACACCAGCGGTGACAACGCCAGGGACGTCCATGCGCGCCAGCACTACGAGCTGGTTGGCTGGCGCCGGGCCGACAACGAGCTGAATTACCGCCGGTTCTTCGCGGTCAGCACGCTCGCCGGGATCCGGGTCGAAATTCCCTGGGTCTTCCAGGAAGCCCACGCGGAGATCGCCCGATGGTTCCGTGACGGGCTCGTTGACGGACTGAGGATCGATCACCCCGACGGGCTCGCGGACCCGGCCGGGTACCTGGAACGCCTGAAGGAAACCACGGGTGGCTCCTATCTGCTTGTCGAGAAGATCCTGGAGCCGGGGGAGGAGCTTCCGGAGAACTTCGATTGCGAGGGGACCACAGGCTACGACGCCCTCGCCGACGTCGACCGCCTTTTCGTGGATCCCGACGCCGAGGCGCAGCTTGACGCCTTGGATGCCAGGCTCCGGGGCACCGGCTCCGCCGCCGACTACCAGGCCATGATCCACGGCACCAAGCGGCGCATCACGGACGGCATCCTGCATTCGGAAGTCCTGCGGCTCGCGCGGCTCGTCCCGGAGTCTCCGGAGCTACCCAATCAAGAGGTGGCCGACGCCCTCGCTGAAACCATCGCTTCGTTTCACGTCTACCGGAGCTATCTGCCGTATGGCAAAGACGCCTTGGTAGAGGCCGTTGAACGGGCAGCCCGGACCAGGCCGGAGCTTGCTCAGGTCCTCAAGGCGCTGCTTCCGCTGCTGCTCGACGCCGGCAGTGAACTGGGCCGGCGCTTCCAGCAGACCTCCGGCATGGTCATGGCCAAGGGCGTGGAAGACACCGCGTTCTTCCGCTACACGCGCCTTGGCACGCTGACCGAAGTGGGAGCGGATCCCACGGAATTCTCCTTGTCCACGGCTGGATTCCACGAGCGCATGGCACGCCGCCAGGCACTGCTGCCGCTGTCCATGACCACCCTCACCACGCACGACACCAAGCGCAGCGAAGACACCCGGGCCAGGATTTCCGTTATCTCCGAGGCGGTCCCCGAATGGGAAGCGTTCGTGGACCAGATGCAGGACCTGGCACCGATCCCCGACGGGCCACTCGCTGTCCTCGTATGGCAAGCCATCGCGGGTGCCTGGCCGGCCAGCCGTGAACGCCTCCAGGGTTACGTCGTCAAAGCGGCACGAGAAGCCGGCAACTCCACCAACTGGACCGAGCCGAACGAGGGCTTCGAAGCGAAGCTCGCCTCCGCCGTCGACGCCGTCTTCGATGTGCCGGAGGTGACGGCCGCCCTGGAGGAGTTCGTTGCCCTTGTCGACCCGTATGGGACGTCCAACTCACTGTCGGCAAAGATTGTCCAACTGACCATGCCGGGCGTACCGGACGTCTACCAGGGCACAGAGTTCTGGGACCGTTCACTCACTGATCCCGACAACCGGCGCGCCGTCGACTTCGAACGGCGCAGGGCCGCTCTCGCAGCCCTCGACGCCGGTGCCCAGACTGAGGCGCGGGACGAGTTGGCCAAGCTGCTGCTGACTTCCCGTGCACTGCGCCTGCGCCGGGACCGGCCGGAGCTTTTCGGTGGCTACAGTCCCATCGACGCCCAGGGTCCCGCGGCCGAACACCTCATCGCCTTCGACCGTGGCGTCCTTGCCGCCGGCGGCGGTGCGATCACTTTGGCCACGAGGCTCCCGCGGAAGCTTGAACGGAACGGCGGGTGGATGGACACCTTTATTCGTCTTGGGAGCGCGGTCCAGGACGAGCTCACAGGCAACAGCTACCCTCCCGGCGAGGTTGACGTCGCAAGGCTTCTGCAGAGATACCCAGTGGCCTTGCTCGTACCCATTAGCTAGCCAGAGCACCAACAACGGCGGGCAAACGAAAGCCCGGACGAGACGATTGAGGGGGAGCGATGGCTGAGAAGACCAGCGCGAAGAAACAGTTCGATGTGTGGGCTCCGTTTGCAGAGTCCGTGACTCTGCTCGCGGAAGGTCAGCACCACGAAATGCGGTCGCACGACGACGGCGCGGCGGGCTGGTGGACGGCGGACGTACCCTGGCGGGCCGGGACCGACTACGGCTATCTGGTGAATGGTGAGGGTCCCTTCCCGGATCCGAGGTCGCAACGGCAACCGGGCGGGGTGCATGGTCTTTCCCGCACCTTCGATGCCTCGTCCTATGCGTGGAACGACTCGGAGTGGGCGGGGCGCGGGCTCGGCGGCGCGGTCATCTACGAGCTTCACCTTGGCACCTTCACTCCGGAGGGCACGCTGGACGCGGCCGTGGAGAAACTGGACTACCTCGTTGAATTGGGAATCGACTTCGTGGAGCTCCTGCCGGTCAATGCCTTCAACGGTCACCACAACTGGGGGTACGACGGCGTGCTGTGGTTCGCCGTCCACGAGGCCTACGGGGGACCGGAGGCCTATCAGCGATTCGTGGACGCCGCGCACGCTGCCGGACTAGGTGTGATCCAGGATGTGGTCTACAACCATCTGGGGCCGAGCGGGAACTACCTGCCGAAATTCGGTCCCTACCTGAAGTCCGGCGAAGGCAACACATGGGGCGACTCCGTGAATCTGGACGGCCCCGGCTCCGACGACGTCCGCCAGTACATCCTGGACAACGCGGCCATGTGGTTGAGCGACTTCCACGTGGACGGGCTGCGCCTCGACGCCGTACACGCCCTCCGCGATGAGCGGGCCGTCCATATCCTGGAAGACCTGGCCAGCCTCGCGGACGGCATCGAAGCCGAAACAGGCATCCCCAAGACCTTGATCGCGGAATCGGACCTGAATAATCCCCGCCTCATCTACCGCCGGGACACCAATGGCTACGGCCTGGAAGGGCAGTGGAGCGACGATTTCCACCACGCCGTGCACGTGAACCTCACCGGGGAAACAACCGGCTACTACGCGGATTTCGATTCCCTGGGTGCGCTGGCAAAGGTACTCGAACACGGTTTCTTCCATGACGGGAGCTACTCAAGCTTCCGCGGCAGGCATCACGGCCGCCCCATTCGCCCGGGGCTGGTCCATCCTGCCGCTTTGGTGGTCTGCAACCAAAACCACGACCAAATCGGCAACCGCGCCGCCGGGGACCGCCTGAGTTCGAGCCTGTCTTACGGCAGGCTGGCGCTGGCCGCCGTACTGACCATGACCTCGCCGTTCACCCCGATGCTCTTCATGGGCGAAGAATTCGGCGCGTCCACACCCTGGCAGTTTTTCACATCGCACCCGGAGGAATGGCTGGCCGAGGCCACAGCAAAAGGCCGGCTCAAGGAATTCGAACGGATGGGCTGGGACCCCGCACTGGTGCCCAACCCCCAGGACCCGGAGACGTTTGAACGCTCCAAGCTCAAGTGGGAGGAGGCGCACGACGGCGATCACGCCCGGTTGCTGGACCTTTACCGGGCGTTGGCGAACCTCAGGCGCTCGACGCCGGAGCTTGCGGGCGGCGGGTTCACGGACACCCATGTCGACTTCAGCGAAGAGGACAAGTGGCTGGTTCTTGGCAGGGGCGCGGTGAGGGTAGCCTGCAACTTCGGGGACCGGACCCTGACGAAGGACATGGATGGCGAAGTCTTGCTCGCAACGGACTCCGCGGCCGCCGTCGGGAACGGAAAGCTGACGCTCCCGGGGGAGAGTGCCGCCGTCGTGCGCCTGAAGTGACCGTGCGCCTGAAGTGACGGCGCGCCCGAAGTGACCGCGCCCACATGACGGACACCGGCCTTCGAGGCTGGGAGGCGGTGGCAGGATGGTAGGTATGACTTATTCGGCTGCGGAAAACCGCTATGAAACCATGCCCTACCGCCGCGTCGGACGCAGCGGCCTCAAACTTCCCGCGATCTCGTTGGGACTATGGCACAACTTCGGCGACGACAAGCGCTTCGAAGAGCAGCGCGCCATCCTGCGGCGGGCCTTTGATCTGGGAGTCAACCACTTCGACCTTGCCAACAACTATGGGCCGCCGGACGGATCGGCTGAGACGAACTTCGGCCGGCACCTGAAGGACGACTTCAAGCCGTACCGCGACGAGCTCGTCATTTCGACCAAGGCCGGTTACTACATGTGGCCCGGCCCGTATGGAGAATGGGGCTCCCGCAAGTACCTGCTCTCCAGCCTGGACCAGTCGCTTCAGCGCATGGGACTGGACTACGTGGACATCTTCTACAGCCACCGTCCCGATCCCGAAACCCCGCTGGAAGAGACCATGGGCGCCCTGGACCACGCAGTCCGTTCCGGCAAGGCGCTCTATGCAGGAATCTCGTCCTACACCCCCGAGCAGACCCTCGAGGCCGCCCGGATTCTCAAGGAGATGGGCACGCCGCTTCTCATCCACCAGCCCAGCTATGCCATGCTGAACCGCTGGACCGAGAACGGTTCGCCGAACCTCTACGAAACGCTTGACCAGGTTGGCGCAGGATCCATCGCCTTCTCCCCGCTGGCACAGGGGATGCTCACCGACCGTTACCTGAACGGCATTCCCGCGGACTCGCGCGCCGCCAAGGAACGGTTCTTGTCCCAATCAGCGCTGACCGAGGAAAAGCTGAGCCGGGTGCGTGGTTTGAACGCCATTGCCGAAGGACGCGGCCAAACCCTCGCCCAGATGGCTATCGCCTGGATCCTGCGCGAGCAGCCCAAGGGTTCGCCTGTGACATCGGCCTTGGTGGGCGCGTCAAGTGTCGCGCAGCTGGAGGACACCGTGTCCGCGATCAACAACCTTGACTTCACGTCAGAGGAACTGACTGCCATCGACGAGTTCGCCGTCGAATCGGACATCAATCTGTGGGCGCAGAAGTAGATTCCGAAACTTAATACACTTGCGGGGCCGGCCGGGAACAAAGCCGGCCCCGTTCAGGTTGGCTACAATGCAAAGAGCGCCGAATGGCGCTGTGCCTTTAAGACGCCGTCGTACATCCAGGTACGGACGCGCTAGGTACCTGAGGTTAGTTCTCGAAGGAGTTCCGTGTCTTCACATCCGATTCGTGTCGCCATTGTCGGCGTAGGTAACTGCGCCGCTTCGCTGGTCCAAGGTGTCCACTACTATCGCGATGCCGACCCCCAGGCCACGATTCCGGGTCTGATGCATGTTGAGTTCGGCAAGTACCACGTCAATGACGTCCAGTTCGTCGCTGCCTTCGACGTCGACAGCAAGAAGGTCGGCCTCGACCTCGCTGACGCCATCGGAGCCAGCGAGAACAACACCATCAAGATCGCCGATGTCCCATCCACCGGCGTGACCGTGCAGCGCGGCCACACCCTGGACGGACTGGGCAAGTACTACCGCGAGACCATTGTCGAGGCTCCGGAAGACGCAGTGGACATCGTCGCCGCACTGCGCGAGGCCAAGGCCGACGTCATGGTCTGCTACCTGCCGGTCGGTTCGGAGGAAGCCGCGCACTTCTACGCCCAGTGCGCCATCGACGCCGGTGTTGCCTTCGTCAACGCCCTGCCGGTCTTCATTGCAGGCACGAAGGAATGGGCCGACAAGTTCACCGCGGCTGGCGTGCCGATCGTCGGCGATGACATCAAGAGCCAGATCGGTGCCACCATCACACACCGCGTCATGGCCAAGCTCTTCGAAGACCGCGGCGTCACCCTGGACCGCACGTACCAGCTGAACGTCGGCGGCAACATGGACTTCAAGAACATGCTCGAGCGCGACCGCCTGGAATCCAAGAAGATCTCCAAGACCCAGGCCGTAACCTCCAACGTCGAAGCCAAGCTCCACGCCGACGACGTCCACATCGGCCCCTCCGACTACGTCGCCTGGCTCGATGACCGCAAATGGGCGTTCGTCCGCCTCGAAGGCCGCAACTTCGGCGACGCCCCGGTGTCGCTCGAGTACAAGCTTGAGGTCTGGGACTCCCCGAACTCCGCCGGCGTGATCATCGACGCCATCCGCGCCGCCAAAATCGGCCTGGACCGAGGCATCGGCGGCCCGCTGCTGTCCGCTTCCAGCTACTTCATGAAGTCCCCGCCGGAGCAGTTCAACGACGACCTCGCCCGCGAAAAGGTCGAGGCCTTCATCCGCGGCGACGTCGAGCGCTAGCGCCCGCTTCCGGCCTGCCGGACTGGCTGCCCTTCCCGGCCGCCCGGCTGCCCGGCCTGGCCCGGACGCTCGCTCACTTGTGTGGGGTTTTGGGTGGACGCTCGCTCACTTATATCGGGTTTTGGCTGGACGCTCGCTCACTTACAAGTGAGCGGGCGTCCGTCGTTTAACGGTCGCTCGCTACACGGCGCTTGCAAAACCGGATGCGACGGCGGGATCGACCCACGCTGATCGCAGTGCCTTCTTGATCTGTTTGGTTGCCAGCTCGAAACCATCTGCCAAATCTTCCTTGCGGAAGACGAGGACCGTCCATCCGGCTGCTTCGAAGGCCTTGTTCCGGCGTCGATCGCTGAGTGTCTGGGCCTCCGCGAGGTGATGGCCGCCGTCGTACTGAATGGCGACCCGCCTTTGGCGGAACCCCAAATCCGCCGACGGCGAGAACGGATCGTCACTTCGCAACTTGAGTTGAAGTTCCGGTTCGGGGATTCCAGCGTCCAGCATGGCCAAGCGAAGCAGGGACTCAGGCGCGGAATCCGCGCCCACGCGCATCAGTTCGAGCGCCTGCCGGGCACGCACGACGCCTTGTAAATTTGGATGCCGTTCCACGAGGGCGCGCAGTTCTTCAAGGGTCGCGAACGGGGTGTCCCGCCCTTCCAGCGCCTGGCGGGGTACGCGAATCAGCTCGTCGCCCATGCAGACGAGGTCGTTCAGAGGAAGCACCCGGGCCATGTCCAGCCAAGTGCGGGGGCGCGTGCTGATCCGTATTCCATCAACTGATTCGACCTCGTTCACGGCCGCGATCACCCTGTGCGCGATCACGCCTTTGCGGCGGGCTCCAGGCAACGATCGCGGCTTGCTGAGGTGCAGCTCTGTCGAATCGGCAAGCCACGGCGGAAGGCAGGAGCAGCGAAGGCGCGCTGCCGTCACATGGGAGATCCAGGCCCCGGGAGTAGCGGCCGATAGCGCACGGGCGGCGGACTCAAGATCGAAGTCCCAGCCGATCGGACGGTAGAGGCTACGGCTGACGCGTTCGACGTCGGCGCGAAGCAGACGGCTGCGCGGCACACCCTGGGCTTGGGCCTCGGCTAGCGTGAACGGTCCTGAAAGCAGTTCGGAGGGAAGGGCAATCTCGTTTCGCATACCCGCATTGTTGCGCAAATGGGCGGGTGCCTGCAGAAGTTATCCACAGGCTCGGGATTCGGCAGTAGGTCTTGTCGTGCTCGGGAGCTGTAGGTGAGCGCGCGTTTCCCGAAAGGGCCGTATACGTGAGCGAGCGTTCTGCGAAAGTGGCACATAGGTGAGCGAGGGTTTCGTAAATATGGCACATACGTGAGCGTGCGTCAGAAGAGGCCCACCGGATTTCCGTGCTCATCGACGTCCATTCGCATCGCGGCGGGCTCCTTGGGCAGTCCGGGCATGGTCATGACTGCACCTGTCAATGCGACGATGAAGCCCGCACCGGTCTTGGGAATCAGCTCGCGCACGTGCACCGTGAATCCCTTGGGGGCACCCAACTGGGAGGCGTCGTCGGTGAATGAATACTGCGTCTTGGCCATGCAAACCGGCATTCCGCTCCAGCCGTTTCGCCGGATGTCCGCGAGGCGCCTGAGCGCGGGAACGGAAAATTCCACGCCGTCGGCGCCGTAGATTTCCTGCGCGATCGTGCGGATCTTGTCCTCCACAGACAGGCTCAGAGGATACAAATGTCGGAAGTCCGACGGCGCTGCTGCCGCCACCGCCGCGGCGACCTTCGCCGCGAGCTCATCACCGCCGTCGCCCCCTCCACCGCGGCCCCAGACATCCGCGACCGCCGCCTGCACTCCCTCCCGCGCGCACCAAGCCAGCAGCCATTCGAGCTCTTCTGCTGTGTCCGACGCGAATCTATTGACTGCAACAACCGGTGTGACGCCAAACTTCTCGACGTTGTGCACGTGCCGTTTCAAGTTCTCGACGCCGGCGGCGAGCGCCTCAACGTTCGGCTCCTTGAGAAGCTCCTTCGGAACGCCGCCCTGCATCTTCAGCGCCCTGATGGTCGCGACAACGACGACGGCGGACGGCGCCACGTCCGCGATGCGCGACTTGATGTCCATGTACTTTTCGGCCCCGAGGTCGGCGCCGAATCCCGCTTCCGTGACCACGATGTCCGCAAGCTGTTGGGCCGTTCGCGTGGCGATGAGCGAATTACAGCCGTGCGCGATATTGGCGAACGGGCCGCCATGCACCAGGGCCGGGGTTCCCGCGATGGTCTGCACGAGATTCGGTTTGATGGCATCCTTCAGCAGCATGGTCAGTGCACCCTGGACACCGAGATCGGCCACCGTAACCGGCCGCCGGTCATAGGTGTAGCCGAAAGTGATGCGGCCGAGGCGCTCGCGGAGATCATCCAAGTCCGTCGCGAGGCAGAAGACGGCCATGATTTCCGAGGCCACGGTTATGTCGAAACCGTCCTGTCGCGGCACTCCCTGAGCGGGCCCACCGAGGCCGATGATGACCTCGCGCAGCGAGCGGTCGTTCATATCGAGGACCCGCTTGAACGTCATGCGGCGCGGATCAATGTTGAGCTCGTTGCCTTGGAAGATGTGGTTGTCCACAAGGGCCATGAGGGCGTTGTTGGCTGAGGTGATCGCGTGGAAGTCGCCGGTGAAGTGCAGGTTGATCTCGTCCATGGGGAGAACCTGGGAATAGCCGCCACCGGTCGCTCCTCCCTTCATGCCCAGGATCGGTCCGAGGGACGGTTCGCGCAACGCGACCATCACGCGGTGGCCGGCCCGTGCCAAGGAATCGGCAAGTCCTACCGTGGTTGTGGACTTTCCCTCACCCGCCGGCGTCGGGGACATGGCAGAGACGAGGACTATCTTGCCCGCGCGTTTGACGTCCGGGAGACGGAGCTTGGCGAGATCGATTTTCGCCTTGAACCGGCCGTACAGTTCCAATGCGTCCACGTTGATCCCGGCACGCTCCGCGACCTCCTCGATGGGACGTATCGCTGCATTCTGGGCAATTTCAAGGTCGCTCAAGTTCTTGTTTTCAGACATCCTTGTCCTCAACTCCGCGGGAACACTGTTCGCGACAATCTACCAGCCACGCCTTCATACGTGAGCGAGGGTTTGGGGGATTGGGCTCATAGGTGAGCGAGCGTCGTCGGGATTGGGCTTATAGGTGAGCGAGGGTCTAGCTTGGGCGGACGAGGACAGCACCGATGGCTGCGTGGTAGCTCTCGAGCGCGAACGCCGCTGTCCTCTGCCAGCCGAAGGCCTCGGCGTGCACGGCGGCGGCACGGCCCATATCTTCGCGGGTGCGGGGATCGTCGTACAGGGCTTCGATGACGTCGGCCCAGCGGGAGGGATTGTGGCCGTCAACCAAAATACCCGTACGTCCGTCGGCAACGGCGCGGGACAGGCCGCCAACGTTGGTGGCCACCACCGGAGTGCCGCAGGCCTGCGCCTCAAGGGCAACGAGCCCGAACGATTCGCTGAAGGATGGCATCACCACGACGTCGGCTGAACGGAACCAGCCCGCCAGCTTCGGCGCCTTGACGGGCGCACGGTGCGTTACGACGTCGTCGAGCCCGGCGGCCGTGATGAACGACTGCAGATTGAAGTCCTTGGCGCCGCTCAAGGCGCCAAGGATGGTCAGCTCAAGATCGATGTCGGGCCGCCTCTTGCGGAGGATGCCAACGGCTTGGATGAATACCTGCGGGCCCTTGAGCCGCTGGATGCGTCCGGCGAAGAGCAGGTGGAAACTGCCGGGCCGCACGCCAAGCTCGGCGCGGGACCGGGCGCGGAACGCCGGGGTGAACACGGTGAGGTCAACTCCGGGGGGAGCGATGTCTATGCGGTCGAAATCGGCGTTGTAGTGAGATACGAGCTCTTGGGCCTCGGCGGGAGTGTTGGCCACGAGTCGAGCGGCTCCATCCACAATCCTCTGTTCGCCGTCTTCGCGTAGGCGCGGTTCGGGCCGCTCGCCGGATTCGAGCACGAGGTTTTTGACCTTCGCCATGGTGTGCATCGTGTGGATCAGCGGCACGTTCCACAATGCGGAGAGTTCAAGGCCGGCAACGCCGGACACCCAATAGTGGGAATGGATGGCGTCGTACCGGCCGTGTGGTTGCCGTTGCCGGATCCTCTCGATTTCGGCAACCATGGTGTGGAGGAGCTCGGGAAGTTCCTCCTTGGGCAGTTTCCGGGGCGGGCCCGCCAGGACGTTATGGACACAGACGCCGGGACCGGGATGTTCGACGGCGGGCTGCCCGGCCGACGTCGAACGCGTGAAGATCTCAACCTCCACGCCAAGATCCGCCAACGCCATGGCGAGGGCCCGGACGTAGACATTCATGCCGCCGGCGTCGCCCGAACCCGGCTGCTCCATGGGCGAAGTGTGGAGTGACAGGAAGGCTACGCGACGGATCAACGACACCGCTACCTCCTGTATCCAACGCAATTCCACGAGCCCCGCAAAGCGAAAATCCTCTGCGTCCCAGCGAAAACACTACTCCTGACCTCCCTCGCACTGCAGCCAGCCCAACAAGGCCATCAGTGCAGGGCTGGCTGGTACCGTAACGGAGGTGAGCCATTCAACCAGCGAAGCAGGAACGTCGGCAGCCGCTAGCTACGAGATCCGGCCCGCCCGGGCAAGCGACTGGCCCGGGATCTGGGCGGTCCTGGAACCGGTGATCCGGGCAGGGGAGACCTTTACCTGGGACCGCGACACTTCCGAAGAAACTGCCCGGAACAAATGGTTCAAGGAAGCGCCCGGCCTGACCTTTGTGGCAGTGCGCGACGGCGAAGTGCTGGGTACCGGGGAACTGCACGCCAACCAGGGCGGCGGTGGAAGCCATGTGGCCAACGCCGGCTACATGGTCCATGCCGATCACGGCGGGCAGGGAATCGCTCGAGCACTTTGTGCCTATTCCTTGGTTGCTGCCCGGGATGCCGGGTTCAGGGCGATGCAGTTCAACGCCGTCGTCGAAAGCAACGTCCGCGCGGTGGGCTTGTGGCAGTCCATGGGCTTCCGCATCCTGGCGACCATCCCCGAGGCCTTCCAGCATCCGACCCTTGGCTACGTGGGGCTGCACGTGATGTACCAGGAACTCTGAAAGCTATGCACAATCGTGGCCGCGGCGTAGTCTGCCGTGCATGGACGCAACGCCCGGGACGCGATTCGACCCCCTTGCCGCTATCCGAGGGGATGTGCAGGCGGACGGACCCGATTCAGGCTGCGATCTCCTTCTGACAGGCACTGTGTTCCAGGACATTATCTTTACCGGACTGGACCGGAGCCCGGAACCGGGTACCGAAGTGTGGAGCCAAGGCATGGGGACCTGCCCCGGCGGCGTGGCCAACCAAGCCATCGCGGCTGCCCGGCTTGGGTTGAGGACCAGCCTCGCTGCGGCGTTCGGCGACGACGGGTACGGGGACTTCAACTGGCGGATCCTGGAAAGCCAGGAGCACGTGGACCTCTCCCTGTCCAGGCGGTTCGAGGGCTGGCATTCTCCTGTCACAGTCTCCTTGTGCGTCGATCAGGATCGTTCCATGGTCACTCACGGGCATCCTTCGCCCATGAGCGCGTCCGAACTGATTGGCGATCCGCCCAAAGCGCTCGCAGCCGTCGCGGATCTCGACGAGGAGCCGGAGCCTTGGATGCTGGCGGCGAGGAAGGCCGGCGTCAAACTCTTCGGCGACGCCGGATGGGATCCGACCGGAGTGTGGTCCTCGAAGCGGCTGGACCAGCTCAGCAATTTCCACGCCTTCATGCCGAACCAGCGGGAGGCGATGGCCTTCACCGGCAAGGACAACCCCTGGTCTGCGCTCTACACGCTGGCCGACCGCGTTCCGGTGGCTGTAGTGACGCTGGGAGCGCAGGGAGCCATGGCTGTGGATTCCGAAACCGGCGAGGAGGAGTGGGTCCCGTCCCTTCCCGTGACAGCGTACGACCCCACGGGAGCGGGCGACTGCTTCGGTGCGGCGTTTGTTGTGGGCTGCCTGGCCCGATGGCCTTTGGGAGACCGGCTCCGCTTTGCCAATCTTTGCGCCTCGCTGGCGGTACAGGAAGTGGGTGGCTCGCTGGCTGCACCCGGTTGGGGAGACATAGCGGATTGGTGGCAGCGAGCGAACGCCCGGAGGGAGCGGCAGTCCAGCCAGTGGCTCAAACGGTTCGCTTTCCTCGAGGACATTGTGGCGGACGTCCCGCCCGGGGCCCAACGTCGCGCAACAGCGACGATCGCCCACAACTCGGACGCCTGAGCAGCGCCCACCCCGCCGGACAAGCCGCCCACCCCGCCGGACAAGCCGCTCACCCCAGTCAGCCCGCTCACGGCGAGTCAACCCGATCGCCGTCGCGGCACTAGAATCGTGAGGGTGACTTACGAAGCAGCTGCCAGTTTCGAGCCCTCGACGACATCGGGTTCGGCAACGGTCCTCGAACGATCAGCCGTCATCGACCTGGACGCCATCCGGCACAACGTTCGCCAATTTGTGGCTATCGCCTCACCCGCAAAGGTCATGGCCGTGGTCAAGGCCGACGCATATGGGCACGGCGCGGTGCAGGTGGCGCGCGCGGCGCTCGAAGCCGGCGCCCGATGGCTTGGTGTTGCCCATATTTCGGAGGCCTTGACCCTGCGCGCGGCTGGAATTGATGCCCCCATGCTGGCCTGGCTGCACACCACCCAAAGCAACTTCCAAGCGGCAGTCGCCGCCGGCGTCGACGTCGGGATCTCCGGCTGGGAACTCGACGCGGTGGTCGCCGCGGCACGCGAACAGGAACGACCCGCCCGCATCCATCTCAAGGTGGACACCGGCCTGGGCCGCAACGGCTCCACGATCGCCCAATGGGACAAATTGGTGGGCCAGGCCATGGAATACCAGGACGAGGGCCTCCTGCGCGTCGTGGGCATCTTCTCGCACTTGGCCGTGGCCGATGAACCGCACCGTCCCGAGACCGATGAGCAGTTGGCGGCTTTCCGGGAAGCGATTGCCGTGGCCGAGGACGCCGGGGTGGACACCGAAGTCCGGCATCTGGCCAACACGCCCGCCACGCTTTCCCGCCCGGATGCCCATTTCGACCTCGTCCGCGTGGGGCTCGGGCTTTACGGACTATCCCCCTTCGAAGGACAAATCTCCGCGGAACTTGGGCTCCGTCCCGCCATGAGGGTCCGGACCCTCGTTTCCAACTGCAAGCGGGTGCCCGAAGGACAGGGGGTGTCCTACGGGCTCAACTACCGGACGTCCAGCGAGAGTGCCTTGGGCCTGATCCCGCTCGGTTATGCCGACGGCGTGCCACGCGTCGCCACCGGCGGACCGGTGCGGGTCAACGGAGTCAACTACCCCGTTGTGGGCCGGATCGCCATGGACCAGATGGTCATCGACCTTGGAAACGCTGTGACGGACGAAGCCGGCTGGCTCGGTGCCGAAGCCGTCATGTTTGGTGACGGCGCCGACGGCGGCCCGACGGCGGACGACTGGGCCGCCGCCGCTGGGACCAACAACTATGAGATTGTCACCCGCATCGGCCCACGCGTCCCGCGCATCTACATCAACGAGACCCCGGGGGCGGATGCCCGGTGAGCGGGGCCCCGATTGACAAAATCCCGTTGAAAGAAGCGTTGTGGGAACGGACCGTCAAAGTCGCGACGGCGGAGCAGACTCACGCTTTGGGCTCGGCGCTCGCCGAGGTCCTTGAGCCGGGTGACCTGCTGGTCCTGACAGGCGAACTCGGCGCCGGCAAGACTACTTTCACCCAGGGACTCGGCGAAGGACTGGGCGTCCGTGCCGGCGTCATCTCACCAACGTTTGTCCTGGTGCGGATCCACCCCAACCTGCCGGACGGGCCGCGCCCCGGCGGCCCTGACCTGGTCCACGTTGATGCGTACCGGCTGGCATCAGCTGCCGAAATCGACGACATCGACCTCGAAAACACGATGGACAACTCCGTGACAGTGGTCGAGTGGGGGCGCGAGCGCGTGGAACACCTTTCGGATAGCCGCCTGGACATCGAGATGCATCGGACGGTGGGCGGCACGGCGGCAACCCGGCCGGAAGCTGGCCAGGATGCCGTGTTGGATTTCGACCCGGAGAACGACGACGAACCCCGCACCATCGTTTTCCGCGGCTTTGGCCCTCGCTGGAGCGCCGTGCCCGAAATACTGGAGGAGAGTGCCCGATGCTGATCCTGGCCATTGATACTTCGGCCGTGGCGAGTGCGGCGCTCATCTCGGACGACGCCATCGAGGGTGTCGTGGAGTCCTTCGCCACGGAGGACACCCGCAGCCATGCCGAAGTCCTGGCGCCCGGGATTGAGAAGCTTCTGGCCGACGCCGGAGTGAGCGGCGCGGACATCGACCTGATCGTCACCGGTGTTGGCCCCGGGCCGTTCACGGGCCTCCGTTCTGGGATTGCAACTGCCCGCACTTTGGCATTTGCCTGGAACAAACCCCTTTTCGGTCTCATGAGCCTGGATGCGATCGCTTTGGAGGTGGCCGAGTCAACCGAGGCGCAGGCCGAGTTCCTAGTGGCCACGGATGCCCGTCGCAAGGAGGTCTACTGGGCGCGCTACACGCTCAATGATGGCCAGCTACCGCAACTCGTGGACGGTCCGCACGTCGGGTTCGCCTCGGAGCTGCCCGATCTCCCGGTCTTCGGTGCCGGCGGCGGCATTTACGCGGACGTCGTCGACGCGAACGAGGAATTCAGCGCCACCCAGCCCGACGCGGCCTCGTTGGGCCAGTTCGCCATGGCCCTCCTCGCGGCCGGCGCGGAACTGCCGGATTCCACTCCCTTGTATTTGCGGGAATCCGACGCGCAAGTGCCTGGCCCTAGGAAGCGTGCCCTGTGAAACCCACGTACCAGTTCAAGCTCGACGGCGTGACGTTGCGCGACATGACCGCCGACGACGTCACCGCCGTCGAGATACTCGAACGTCGGCTTTTCCCGGTGGACGCGTGGCCGATGCAGATGTTCTTCGATGAACTTGCCCAGGTTGATACCCGCCGCTATGTGGTGGCCGAAGCTGACGGGCAGATTGTGGCCTACGCCGGGCTCATGTGCATCGAACCGATCGCGGACGTGCAGACGATCGCCGTCGTGCCCGAATTCGAAGGCAGGGGAATCGGCTCCGCCATCCTCACGGAACTGATCGAAGAGGCCCGGCGGCGCGGCGCGGTGGAAGTGCTCCTGGAGGTCCGCGAGGACAATCCACGGGCGCAGGCACTCTACGTGCGGTTCGGCTTCGAGCAGATCCACGTCCGCCGGCGGTACTACCGCGACGGCACGGACGCCCTCATCATGAGGCTGACATTGACTGAAGGAACACCGGCATGAACCAACCCGGCCACGCGAACCAACCCGCCACCGTCCAGCCTCTCGTGCTCGGGATCGAGTCCTCCTGCGACGAGACCGGCGTGGGAATTGTCCGGGGCACCACCCTGCTGACCAACACTGTGTCCTCTTCGATGGATGAGCATGTCCGTTTTGGCGGCGTCATTCCGGAGATCGCCTCCCGTGCTCACTTGGACGCCTTCGTACCCACGCTGCGGGAGGCCCTGCACGAGGCCGGTGTGACGCTGGAAGACATCGACGCCATCGCCGTGACCTCCGGACCCGGCTTGGCAGGGGCGCTCATGGTGGGTGTCTGTGCGGCCAAGGCCCTCTCGGTTGCCACGGGCAAGCCGCTCTACGCGATCAACCACTTGGTGGCGCACGTCGGCGTCGGGCTCCTTGACGGCGCCGCCGGCGGCACTGGAGGGCTCGGTTCGGGCGGCCGGCTGCCGGAAAATCTCGGTGCGTTGCTGGTTTCGGGAGGGCATACGGAAATCCTGCGCATCCGCAGCATTACCGACGACGTCGAGATGCTCGGCTCCACGATCGACGACGCCGCAGGGGAGGCCTACGACAAAGTGGCGAGGCTCCTGGGCCTTGGCTACCCGGGTGGACCGGCCATCGACAAACTCGCCAAGCAAGGCAACGCCAAGGCCATCCGCTTTCCGCGCGGCTTGACGCAACCGAAGTACATGGGAACCGCGGAGGAGCCGGGACCGCATCGCTACGATTGGTCCTTCAGCGGGCTCAAGACCGCCGTCGCGCGCTGCGTTGAGCAATTCGAAGCCCGGGGCGAGGACGTTCCCGTTGCCGATATCGCCGCCGCATTCCAGGAAGCCGTCGTGGATGTCATCACGTCCAAGGCTGTGCTGGCCTGCAAGGAGAACGGCATCACGGATCTTCTGCTGGGCGGCGGAGTTGCAGCCAATTCCCGGCTCCGTGAGCTCACGCGGCAACGCTGCGACGCGGCGGGCATCACCCTGCATGTGCCGCCGCTGTCACTGTGCACAGACAACGGCGCCATGGTCGCTGCCTTGGGCTCGCAGCTCATCATGGCGGGAATCAGCCCCAGCGGCGTCGCGTTCGCTCCGGATTCCTCCCTGCCGGTGACCACGGTTTCTGTGTAGGCGGAGGAACCCGGCTGGAGGCTATGCGGTCGGCACGGACCGCATTTGCTGCACGAGATCCTGCACGACAGCGTGAAGATCGCCGTCGTGCTGGGCGGCGACGCGGCGCTGGCGCTGGTAGCCTGCTCCGCGGGCGATGATCTTTTCGACGTCGGCCAGTTCCGCCGAGCACCCGAGCTTCTCCGCGACAGGCGCCAGGCGCAGCAGCGTTTCCTTCAGGTGCTCAGTGACGAGCTGCTCGTTGCCTTCGGCATCGAGGATGATGATCGCGTCCATGCCGTAACGGGCGGCGCGCCACTTGTTTTCCTGGATGTGCCATGGCGGCATGGTCGGAATGCTGCCGCCGTTGTCCAGGATCGTGGAGAACTCGTCCACGAGGCATTGGGTCAGGGCCGCAACAGCGCCGACTTCCTCTAGGGTGGCCAGGCCGTCGCAAATGCGCATTTCGATGGTGCCCAGATTCGGTACGGGCCGGATATCCCAGCGGATTTCGGACAGGGTGTCGATCACCCCGGTAGTGAACATGTCCTGGACATAGGACTCGTATTCGGCCCAGCTGGGGAACTGGAAAGGCAGCCCTGCCGTGGGCAGTTGCTGGAACATGAGCGCGCGTTGTGACGCATAACCGGTGTCTTCGCCGCCCCAGAACGGGCTCGAGGCGGACAATGCCTGGAAATGGGGAAAGTAGTTGACCAGTCCATCGAGGATGGGGAGCGCCTTGTCCCTGCGGTCCAGGCCGACGTGGACGTGGACTCCGTAGATGACCATTTGCCGTCCCCACCATTGGGTGCGGTCGATCAGCTTGGCATAGCGTTCTTTGTCCGAGACCGGCTGAAGCTGCGGCGGGCTGAAGGGATGGCTTCCGGCGCAGAAAAGCTCCACACCCATGGGGTCGGTGACTTCCCTGACGGCCTGAAGCGAGCGGGCCAGGTCTTCCTTGGCTTCCTTGACGGTGTTGCACACGCCCGTGACGAGTTCCACGGTGTTCAGGAGCAATTCCCGCTTGATGTGCGGATGTTCGTCGTCTTCGTTCAGGTCCGGATGCCGCGATGCCACGCCCCGCAGGACCTCATTGGCGACCGAGACCAATTCGCCGGTGCGTGCGTTGACGAGCGCGAGCTCCCATTCCACCCCCAGGGTCGACTGCCTGGATGAAGCGAAATCAATCTGCACGTGGGTCCCCTCGGTATTTGCCAAAAACGCCCTGAGCAATGCCCGCCGTGGGGCCGTCAGCGGTTGGCTCAAGTCTAATGCAGGGGCGGTACGGTACCGCATGATGGACCGCGAGGTAAAAAGGAGAACCAAAGCCATTTGCTAATGAGAATGATTTGCATCTAAGATGGTCGGCATGCATCTTACTGTTGTCAGCTCACTGGACAGTCAATGCCGCGAAGCGGCCACCGCCAGGCTTGGGCGGACCCACCGCGATTCTGTGGTGGTCCTGCACGACCTCCTGGACGGCTCCATCGTCCTGCGAAGGATCTTCCGCAAGGGTGAACTGGTGGAGCAGGCGCAAACCGCTTTGGAACACGGCTGCCTCAGCTGTACTGTCCGCCTCGATGTTGTCCCGACGGCGGAACGCCTCGCGTCCTCCGGCCATGACCACATCGTCCTGGGCCTGCCTCCCGGGGTCTCAGTGGACATGGCGGTGGCCGAACTCAAGCGCGGCCTGGAACGGCCCGCCGTCATCGACAACGCCGTGTTGGCAATCGATCCCTCAGGACTGGAAGACCACATCTGGGACAAGCACACCCTGTATGAATCCGGCTTCACGGCCATGCCGGAGGATGAGCGCACCAGCGGAGAATTTCTCATCGGGGAATTGGGCCATGCGGACACCGTCATGGTGCACGCCGGTCTTGGGGCAGAGCTGGCGGGCTTGCGTCCGGACTCAAGCGAGGACTGGACCCTAGGGCTGGAACTGCTCGGGCAGCTTGCGCCGCACGCCGTCGTTTCCGCGGGCGACGACGACTTCCGGCCCGGCTGCTACGACGGCGCCGAGGCTCTGGCCAGGGTTCGTCGTGGTTCCGTGAGGGTTCCGCTCGAGGAGGAGTCAGGGCGATTCCGGACCGTGCTCCACAAAGTGGAGCGTCCGCTTCATCCACGACGATTCCAGGAGGCGCTACCCAAGCTGGCCGAGGGATGCCACTGGATGCGGGGCCGTTTGTGGATTGCCTCGGCGGCCAAGGTCCGGATCGCGGTGCAGGGAATCGGGCCGCGCGTCTGGCTCGAAGGCACAGGCGAGTGGCTCGCGGACGCGGGCAACGCCCCTGTCCTCGACGGTAAGGGCCTGGAACAAGGAAAGGGACTCCCCGACGTCGACGCTGTCCTTGACTGGCATCCCCACTTCGGCGACCGGGGCACGGTGCTGGCCGTGACCGGACGAGGGGAAGACCTCGACGACGCCGAGATCCGGGCACTCCTGGACGGATGCGCGCTGAGCGAAGCGGAGATGAGGCTCGGCTTCGCCGGACTCGAGGACCCCTTTGAACTCGAATCCACCCTTTAGCCGAGCTCCAGCCCCGGTAGAACAAAACCGCAATCAAACAAGTCAAAACCCGAGAAGGAGAACCCCATGAAAGTCAGGAACTCGCTGCGTGCCCTCAAGAAGATCCCCGGCGCGCAAGTCGTCCGCCGGCGCGGCCGCACCTTTGTCATCAACAAGCTGAATCCTCGCTTCAAGGCGCGCCAAGGCTAGCTCCCCGTCTAGGCTGGGCAGAGAACCCGCTACGCGAAGGAAGTCCCGTTATGCCGATCCTCAATAAAGACATGACGCTCTGTATTTCTCTCTCTGCCCGGCCGAGCAACAACGGAACGCGTTTCCACAACTTCCTTTACGAAGCGCTCGGCCTGAACTGGATCTACAAGGCCTTCGCTCCCACCGACCTCCGGAATGCGATCGCCGGTGTTCGCGGCCTGGGCATCCGCGGCTGCGCCGTCTCGATGCCCTACAAGGAAGATGTCATCGCCCTGGTTGACCGTATGGACGCTTCGGCCGCCGCTATCGACTCGGTCAACACGATCGTGAACGACGCCGGCGTGCTGACCGCGTACAACACGGACTACACCGCGATCGCGCAGTTGATCGAGCGCAACGCGATCGACCCGGCGTCCTCGGTTCTGCTCCGTGGTTCCGGGGGCATGGCCAAGGCAACTGCGGCTGCCTTCCGCGACGCCGGCTTCTCCCGCGTTACCGTGGTTGCCCGGAACGAACAGTCCGGGCGGTCCCTTGCCGGGCTCTACGGCTTCGGCTGGCAGGCCGACGTAGGCGAGTCAACGGCGGATGTGCTCGTCAACGTGACCCCGATCGGCATGGCCGGCGGACCTGACTCCGGCTCACTGTCCTTCCCCGAAGAGGCGGTGGCGGCTGCGCACGTGGTGTTCGACGTCGTCGCCCTCCCTGCAGAGACGCCGCTCATCAAGGCCGGCCGTGCAGCAGGGAAGACCGTGATCAGCGGCGCTGAAGTGGCCACCATCCAGGCACTCGAACAGTTTGTGCTCTACACGGGGATTACACCGACACCGGAGCAAGTGGCCGCGGCCGAGGAGTTCACGCGCGCCCAATAGGGCGCCGCGGTCCAGGGTCCAGCTCAGGCGGCCGCTACCGGCTCCACGACAACAGCCACCTTTTCCTCGCCGATCCTCGTGAGGACCAGGGTGGCTGTTTTGCTGCCGCGGGATTTTGCCGGGCCCTTTCCGGGCGGCAGCAATTGTTTCCGCAGCTCTTCGGGGGTAACGGAGGTGCCCCGCTTCTTGATGTCGAGGACGCCGATGCGGTTGGCCTTCACCCAGGCCTTGAGGGCCTTGACGTTCAGCGGCATGACTTCCAGGACTTTGTAGGCGCGGGCGAACGGGGTCTCCACCAGTTCCGGAGCGCAGATATAGGCAATGTGGTGGTCCACCAGGTGGCCGCCGAGCCGGAGCGCGACGTCGGCCACCAGGCCCGCGCGGATCACCGCGCCATCCGGTTCGTACAGGTATCCCTCCACGGGCCCGACGCCGGGCACCGGGCCGCCGTCGAAATCTTCGCCGCTGGTGATCTCTGCCGCGCCCTGCGGCCCGAGCACAAGGGCAGCGCGGCGGATGCCCGGGCGGGAGACGTCATTGAACCACAGCGTTACTTCCGTGACGTCCCCTCCCACCGAAACCCACTGTGCCTCGCAGCCGGCCGGAACCGAATCATGTGGCATCCCCGGGCCCATCTTGACCCCCACGGACCTGCCGGTAGCGGCCAATGATTCAACGAAGGACAACGGCGGCGAGAACGCCTCGGGGTCCCAGATCCGTGTGGTTCCCGACGACGACGTCGTGCGGCGCGCCGGATCGAGCCACACGCCGTCGACCCCGTCGAGGGGCACCGACGTGGCGTCGGAATGCACCACCGTTGCGTGCGGGAAGGACATGAGGTTGATCGTGGCGCACGCTGCGGTGGTCTCGTCGAGTTCCACGGCGGTGACCTTGATGTCCATGGAGGCCATGGCCATGGAGTCGGCTCCGAGCCCGCAGCCCAGGTCCGCGACGTGCTGCGTGCCCGCCTTGGCGAAGCGTTCGGCATGCCTGGCTGCGACATTGAGCCGGGTGGCCTGTTCCAGTCCGGCCTGGGTGAAAAGCATCTGCCGGGCGAATTCGCCGAACTTGGCCTCGGCCCGGGTGCGGAGCCTGGACTGGGTGAGGACGGCGGCCACGAGCGCGGGGGAGTGGCCGTCCTTGCGGAGGCGCGCATTCAGGGCGAAGGCTTCGCCATCGCGGTACGGTCCCAAGGACGCCAGCAGCTCCCAACCTTCCGTTGTCAGCAAGGGGGCAATCTGGTCCGGGGATGTGTCAGCCATGGGAACTAGCCTAGTGCTCGCCAGTGATCCGGCGTCGGGAGGGATCAGGGACCACTCGGGCCGATAGGGTTGATGCCATGGAAGACAACCCAGTACGCCAGCCTGACGACGCCAATGGTTCTCCCTCTGCCCCCGATAAACGTCCCTTCGCCGGAAATCTTTCCAAGTATGCCCGCCCTGCGCTCATCGTGGGTGCTTTGATTGCCATTGTCTGCATCGCGCTCTTGATCATTATTTTCTTCCTCGACTCTTTCAACGCCGCCACCTACTCCATGACCGGAAAGAGCGTCCAGGACGCCACGGATGAAGCCCGGGACATCCGTGACAGCTACACCGGTGCCCGCATCGGGGCGATCGTCGGGCTGGTGGTGTTCGGCGTCGTCGCGCTCGCCAGCGGCGTAGTCCTCTACCTGAACCGCGGAACCGGACCGAAAGAAGAATACGACGACGGCGAGGACGTCGACTTCGACGACCTCGCCGGGCAATGAGCTACTTGACCCGGAAGCTGCCCCTTCGGACGTTCACCCATGACTGAATTCTGGCACTCGCCTTGACCGAGTGCTAATGCTTACATAGAGTCTTGATTAGCACTCTCCCTAGGCGGGTGCTAATCATGCCGCCAGGCAACTTACCGGCACCGCGACGACGGTAAGCCCGCCACGGCACCCCTGGTTTGATAGTCCATGTACTACCTCACGTAAAGGAGAGATCCGAGTGTCGGTCTCCATTAAGCCTCTCGAGGATCGCATCGTTGTCCGCCCGCTCGAAGCAGAGCAGACCACGGCTTCCGGCCTGGTCATCCCGGACACTGCACAGGAAAAGCCGCAGGAAGGCGAAGTTGTTGCAGTTGGCCCCGGCCGCTTCGATGACAACGGCAACCGCGTGCCCGTCGACGTAACCGTTGGCGACGTCGTCATCTACTCCAAGTACGGCGGAACTGAAGTCAAGACCGGCGGCAACGAATACCTCGTTCTGTCCGCCCGCGACGTTCTGGCGATCGTCGTTAAGTAATTCCCTTGGATCCCGCATCGCAGATCGGGTCGGACTTCTTCCGGTCGGATCAGCGGTGCGGGTTTTCCGTCTTGAAAGGACACAACCATGGCAAAGCAGCTTGCGTTTAACGACGCTGCCCGTCGCTCGCTCGAAGCAGGCATTGACAAGCTCGCCAACACCGTCAAGGTCACCCTTGGCCCGCGTGGCCGCAACGTCGTTCTGGACAAGAAGTGGGGAGCTCCCACCATCACCAACGATGGTGTGACGATCGCCCGCGAAGTCGAACTCGACGACCCGTATGAGAACCTTGGTGCGCAGCTGGCCAAGGAAGTCGCCACCAAGACCAATGATGTCGCAGGCGACGGCACCACCACGGCCACCGTGCTGGCACAGGCCCTCGTCAAGGAAGGCCTGCGCAACGTTGCCGCGGGAGCCGCTCCTGGCGAAATCAAGCGCGGCATCGAGGTTTCCGTGCGGGCCGTGGCTGCCCGCCTCCTGGAGAACGCCCGCGAAGTAGAAGGCACCCAGGTTGCCAGCGTTGCCGCGATCTCCGCCCAGAGCGATGAGGTTGGCGAGCTCCTCGCCGAGGCTTTCGACAAAGTCGGCAAGGATGGTGTCATCACCATCGAAGAGTCCTCCACCACGCAGACCGAACTGGTCCTCACCGAGGGCATGCAGTTCGACAAGGGCTACCTGTCCCCGTACTTCGTCACTGACGCGGAACGCCAGGAAGCCGTTCTGGAAGACGCGCTCATCCTGATCAACCAGGGCAAGATCTCCGCGCTGCAGGAGTTCCTGCCGCTCCTCGAGAAGGCCCTGCAGGCTGCCAAGCCGCTCTTCATCATTGCCGAGGACATCGACGGCGAGGCACTGTCCACGCTGATCGTGAACCGTATCCGTGGCACCCTGAACGTGGTTGCCGTCAAGGCTCCGGGCTTCGGCGACCGCCGCAAGGCCATGCTGCAGGACATTGCCACGCTGACCGGCGCACAGGTTGTCTCCCCGGAGCTCGGACTGTCCCTGGACCAGGTTGGCCTCGAGGTCCTCGGCAGCGCCCGCCGGATCACTGTCACGAAGGACAACACCACCATCGTTGACGGCGCTGGCACTCCTGAGGATGTCGCAGCACGCGTCGCCCAGATCCGTGCCGAGCTGACCCGCACGGACTCCGACTGGGACCGGGAGAAGCTGCAGGAGAGGCTTGCAAAGCTGGCAGGCGGGATCGGCGTCATCAAGGTCGGCGCAGCCACCGAGGTCGAGCTCAAGGAAAAGAAGCACCGTATCGAGGACGCAGTGTCCTCCACGCGTGCTGCTCTTGAAGAAGGCATCGTCTCCGGCGGTGGATCCGCCCTCATCCACGCCCTCAAGGCTCTGGACGAGGACGCTTCCGTCAAGGCACTGGAAGGCGACGCGGCTGCCGCCGTCGGCATCGTCCGCCGCGCCCTGACCCAGCCCCTTCGCTGGATCGCCCAGAACGCCGGCTTCGACGGCTACGTCGTGGTTGCCAAGGTTGCCGAGCTGGAAGACAACCACGGCTTCAATGCGAAGTCCGGAGCGTACGAGGACCTGATCGCCGCAGGCGTGATCGACCCCGTCAAGGTCACCCGCTCCGCGCTCCAGAACGCCGCGTCCATCGCAGCCTTGGTTCTCACCACCGAGACCCTGGTTGTCGAGAAGCCGGCCGAGGAAGACGAGCACGCAGGCCACAGCCACTAACACTGGTTGATCGATGCAGGAGGCCCGGTCCCCTTTGGGGCCGGGCCTCCTGCATTTGCGCTGGTGCCGGATGACCACCGGACGCCCGCTATAGGCATGGAGGATTGACCCAGAAAACGTTCCGGAAGCTCCCAGCCGCTTGTGTCCTAATGGATCGTAGGAAGTTGGTTGAACGCGGTCTCAATTGACGATGAACTTTTCGAATCAGTAGGGTAGACGGTTTGAGTAGCACCCTGGAGGCAAGACTTTGACAACCACGCGCCCGATTGCGCTGCGGCGAACTAGCGGCGAGATGCAGAATTCGGCGCCTAAATCGACGTTCCGTCCTGAAATCCAGGGGCTTCGATCTGTTGCCGTCCTCATGGTTGTCACCTACCACATCTGGTTTGGCCGGGTCTCCGGCGGGGTGGATGTCTTCCTCCTGGTTTCGGCATTCCTCATGACCTTGCAGTTCACGAGGCGTTTTGAGCAGCGCCGGGCCATGGATCTGCCGAGGCACTGGCTCCATCTGTTCCGTCGGCTGCTCCCTGCCGCCGTCATCGTCCTGTTGGGCACCTTGGCGGCCATTTTCGCGGTGGTACCGAAAACCCGTTGGGCAGCTCTGGTCGACCAGGTGTGGGCTTCACTCTTCTACTTCCAGAACTGGCTCCTGCAGCACGACGTGGTCAACTACTACGCCACCGACCACAGCCAGGCGAGTCCACTTCAGCACTTCTGGTCGCTCTCTGTTCAAGGCCAGGTGTTCATCCTGTGGCCGGTTATCTTCGCCCTCGTTGCGCTGGTTTGCAGAAAATACGCCCTGCCCTACCGGGCAGCGCTGATGTATGTGTTTGGCCTGATCTTCTTGGTATCGCTCACGTACTCAATCATTGCCACCGCGGTCAACCAAACCACCGCCTACTTCGACACCTTCGCCAGACTCTGGGAATTCGCGGTTGGAACGCTGGTTGCACTCATCCTGCCGGCGCTGAAGCTTTCGAAGTCCGTTCGGGTAGTGATGGGCTGGGTTGGCGTCGTTGCGATGCTGAGCTGTGGAATCGTGCTCCAAGTCCAGACGGCGTTCCCTGGTTTCGTCGCCCTGTGGCCCACGTTGGCAGCGGCCTTCATCATCGTGGCGGGCCAGACCAGCAGCCGCTTCGGTGTGGATCGGATACTGAGCTCGAAACCCCTTGTCCGGCTGGGCGACAACTCCTACGCCTTATATCTGTGGCATTGGCCGTTGCTGGTCCTCGCCCTCGTCTGGAGTGGAAAAGACCATGCCGGATGGCTCTCGGGGTCGGTCATTATCGCGACGGCGCTGGGCCTGGCGGTCCTGACCACCAAGTTTGTCGAAAAGCCGGTCAGGGAATGGAAGTGGCCTGAGGCGAACCGCCGCCGCGCCGTCGTCGCAATTGCGCTCTGCATCTGCGTAGCCGCCGTTCCCTTGCTTGCCTTCAACGTGCAGCAGACGGTCAGCGCCAAGATCGCCATGGATCAGGCAGAAAAGGACAATCCGGGCGCAGCTGCCTTGGTCCCCGGCTACGTCAATGAAGCCAGTCCTACAGCGGTCCTCCTCCCGACGGCGGAAAAGCTGGCCCAGGATTGGGTGCACCTGCCCAGCCAGTGTACGGGTGACTTGAAACCCGCATCGAAGCTCCTCCAAGGCGCTTGCGGCCAGAACAACCAGCCCGCGGACGCGAGCCGCAGTATTCTGGTGCTCGGGGACTCCCACGCAGAGCAGTGGATGGCTGCCGTGGCGCCGATGGCTGACCAGCAACAGTGGAGCCTCTACCACCTGTTGCTCGGCGGATGTCCGTTTAGCGTTGACAGCACCGGCCTCGGCGATCAGTGCAGGACGTTCAACCAGGCCGTCATGCAGCAAATCGATGCGAAGAAGCCCACCGCCGTGTTCCTCGTGGGTACCGCAGCATCACCCTCTTCGCCCGATGAAAAGCTGACCGTCGGATTCGAAGACACCGTGAAGTGGCTCAGCGACAAGGGCATCGACGTCGTTGCCGTGCGCGACAACCCGAGGTTCGACTTCAACATGGCCGATTGCGTCGTGGTCAAAGGTCGGCACAGTCCTGACTGCAACCGCGGCCAAGCGCAGCAATTGGCGCCTGAAGACCCCCTTGCCGCACTCAAAGGCAAGTATCAAGGCCTGTCCATCCTGGATATGACCGACCTCATCTGCAACGGCGGCGAATGCCCCGGGGTTGTGGGCAACACCTTCGTCTACATCGACAACAACCACCTCTCCAAGACGTACGTGGAGAGCATGGCTCCGATGTTCCAGCAAAGATGGATGGCCGCCACGGGTTGGAGCTAAGCGGGCCGCGCCGCCCGACCTCGGAGCGCTCGACGGCGGCCGCCGGGTGCTGTTGCTCACATTGCCCTCGCGGAATATGGGGATCGGCGGCGAGGTTCTACTATTTATTCAGAACCTTTCTGCACAGGCCAGTCCCGTAATGACGGGCTGGTCATCAGCTGCAACCCCTACCAGAGCAACCCCCAAGAACCAAGGTAAGAGGCGCACTCATGACCCAGCCCGAACACGATCCCTTTGGCTTTGTTGGCCTGACCTACGACGACGTCCTGCTGCTGCCCGGCCACACCAACGTCATTCCGTCAGAGGCTGATACTTCCTCCCGGATCTCGAAGCGGATTTCGGTCCAGACGCCGCTGTTGTCCGCCGCCATGGACACCGTCACCGAGTCGCGCATGGCCATCGCCATGGCCCGCCAGGGCGGCCTTGGCGTCATCCACCGCAACTTGTCCATCGAAGACCAGGCTGACCACGTCGACCGCGTCAAGCGCTCCGAGTCCGGGATGATCACCAACCCCCTGACCATCCACCCGGAAGCCACCCTTCAGGAACTGGACGAACTGTGTTCGCGTTACCGGGTTTCCGGCCTGCCTGTCATCGACACGGACGGCCGTCTGCTGGGTATTGTCACCAACCGCGACACCCGCTTCGTGCCGGAGTCCGACTTCCCCCTGCGGCTTGTCAGCGACGTCATGACCAAGATGCCGCTCATCACGGGCCAAGTCGGCATCAGCCGCGAAGAGGCCTCGCACAAGCTGGCCACGAACAAGATCGAGAAGCTGCCACTCGTTGACGAGCAGGGACGCCTCAAGGGCCTCATCACCACCAAGGACTTCACCAAAGCCGAGCAATACCCCCTCGCGACGAAGGACGAGGAAGGCCGGCTCCGCGTCGGCGCCGCCATCGGTTTCTTCGGCGATGGCTGGGAACGGGCCATGACCCTGATCGACGCTGGCGTCGACGCACTGTTCGTGGACACCGCCAACGGCCACTCTCAGGGCGTCCTGGACTTGATCACGCGCCTGAAGTCCGATCCCGTCGCCGCGCACGTTGACATCATCGGCGGCCAGGCCGCCACCCGTGAGGGCGCCCAGGCACTGATCGACGCCGGTGCCGACGGCATCAAGGTGGGCGTGGGCCCGGGGTCCATTTGCACCACCCGCGTTGTCGCCGGTGTCGGCGTCCCCCAGATCACGGCCATCTACGAGTCCTCGAAGGCTGCCATCCCTGCCGGTGTTCCGCTGATCGCCGACGGCGGCCTGCAGTACTCGGGCGATATCGGCAAGGCCCTCGTGGCCGGTGCGGACACGGTCATGCTCGGCTCCTTGCTGGCCGGTTGTGACGAGTCGCCGGGTGAGCTGATCTTCGTGAACGGCAAGCAGTTCAAGAGCTACCGCGGCATGGGTTCCCTGGGCGCGATGCAGTCCCGTGGCAAGAACACCTCCTACTCGAAGGACCGCTATTTCCAGGCGGACGTTTCCGGCGACGACAAGCTCATCCCGGAGGGCATCGAAGGCCGCGTCGCCTACCGCGGCCCGCTCTCCTCGGTGGCATACCAGCTGGTCGGCGGCCTCCGCCAGACCATGTTCTACACGGGTGCTCCGACCATCGCCGAGCTCAAGGCACGCGGCAAGTTTGTGCGCATCACTGCGGCCGGGCTGAAGGAGTCACACCCGCATGACATCCAGATGACCGTCGAGGCTCCGAACTACGGTTCCCGCTAGACGGTGCTCCCGTCCCAGGCAGCAACATGTGAGCCCGCCACCTCCCCCATGGAGGTAGCGGGCTCGCCTGTTTTACGACGCATCGCCTGTCGTCATGCTGTACGTCACCCTGCCGGTACATCACGCCGCACTGGGATAACCTAGAGCAGTGACTTACGAGATTGAGATTGGCCGTGGCAAGCGTGGGCGTCGTGCCTACTCCCTGGATGACATCGCGATCGTCCCCAACCGCCGGACGCGCGACCCCAAGGACGTTTCCGTCTCGTGGCAGATTGACGCCTACAAGTTTGAGATGCCGGTGATCGCCGCACCCATGGACTCCGCGATGTCGCCTGAATCGGCCATCGCACTTGGCCGGCTGGGCGGTCTGGGCGTTCTGGACCTCGAGGGCTTGTGGACGCGGTACGAGGACCCCCAGTCCGTGCTGGACGAGATCTCTGCCCTTGCGGATGAAACGGCCAGCCCGACGGTCACACGGCGCATGCAGGAGCTCTACAAGGCCCCCATCCAGCCCGAATTGATCACCACCAGGCTTGCGGAAATCCGTACATCCGGCGTGACCGTGGCCGGCTCGTTGACGCCGCAGCGTACGCAAGAGCACTACAAGACCGTGGTGGCCGCCGGCGTCGACATTTTTGTCATTCGGGGCACCACCGTCTCGGCCGAACACGTCTCAAAGAATCATGAACCGCTGAACCTCAAGCAGTTCATCTACGAACTCGACGTACCGGTGATCGTCGGCGGGGCCGCCGGCTACACCCCGGCCCTGCACCTCATGCGTACCGGAGCGGCCGGCGTCCTGGTGGGATTCGGCGGCGGCGCAACGACCACCACGCGCCGTGCGCTCGGCATCCATTCGCCCATGGCTTCCGCCATTTCCGATGTCGCTGCTGCGCGCCGCGACTACATGGATGAGTCCGGTGGACGGTACGTGCACGTGATCGCCGACGGCGGCATGGGTTCTTCGGGTGACATCGTCAAAGCCATCGCCATGGGCGCCGACGCAGTCATGCTCGGCAGCGCTTTGGCCCGTGCGGAAGAAGCCCCGGGCAAGGGCTGGCACTGGGGCCAGGAAGCCCACCACCTTGAGCTGCCGCGCGGCGACAGGGTCAACGTCGGCACAGTCGGTCCCCTCGAGGAAGTGCTCTTCGGGCCAGGCCACCACACCAACGGCACGTCCAACCTGATCGGCGCGCTTCGCCGTTCCATGGCGACCACCGGCTACTCGGACCTGAAGGAGTTCCAGCGGGTCGACGTCGTCGTCTCGCCTTACTCGGGCCGGTAGCCTCCACTCGGTCCGCGTTAGCCGGCCCGCGAAAACCCTGCCCAAGCCGCTGGACAAGAAGTAGTGTGGGGAACTACGGGCTTTGTGCGATGGGAGGCGTCCAATGAGCAGTGTTGCAGATGGTTCGCAAAGGGATGATGCATCAACAGGTGCATTGAGTCCGCAGGCCCGGGCCAGATCCATAGACGTTCTCAAAAGCACCACTGAGCCTGGCAAGGAACTCGACATCCTGATTGTCGGGGGAGGCGTGGTCGGGGCCGGCGCGGCTTTGGACGCGGTGACCCGCGGCTTGTCCGTGGGCATCGTTGAGGCCCGGGACTGGGCTTCGGGAACCTCGTCCAGGTCCTCGAAGCTGATTCACGGGGGGTTGCGATACCTGGAAATGCTGGACTTCGCGCTGGTCCAGGAGGCTCTCCAGGAACGCGGATTGCTGATCCAACAGGTCGCACCCCACCTTGTCCGGCCGGTCCCGTTCCTGTACCCGCTGACCCGGCGTTTTTGGGAGCGGCCCTACGTTGGTGCCGGGATCTTCCTCTATGACACGCTTGGCCTCACGTCCGGCCACAGCCGCGGTGTGCCGATGCACAAACACCTCTTCCGGCGCGGAACCCTCAGGGCAGCGCCCAGCCTCAAGAGCGATGCCTTCGTCGGCTCCATCCGCTACTACGATGCACAGGTCGACGACGCCAGGCTGGTGGTCAACGTCGTCCGCACTGCGGCACACTACGGGGCGCACGCCGTGAACAGGATGCGCGTGGTGTCGTTCGTCCGCGAGGGCGAACGCGTGGTGGGCGCGAAGGTGGAAAACCAGGAAGACGGCAGCATCATCGAAGTCCGCGCCAAGCAAGTAGTCAATGCCACGGGAGTCTGGACGGACGAGACCCAGGCCATGGTGACGGATCGCGGCCAGCTCAAGGTCCGCGCTTCCAAAGGCATACACCTTGTGGTCCCGCGCGACCGCTTTCAGTCCACGGTCGGATTGATCCTGAGGACCGAAAAGTCCGTGCTGTTCGTCATCCCTTGGGGGCGGCACTGGATCATCGGCACGACGGACACCGACTGGAAGCTCGACAAGGCGCATCCTGCCGCGTCCTCGAAGGACATCGACTATGTTCTTGAACACGTCAACCGGGTCTTGAAGCGGCCCTTGACCCGTGAGGATGTTGAGGGCGTGTATGCGGGTCTCCGTCCGCTGCTGGCGGGGGAGAGCGACTCCACCGCCAAACTTTCACGCGAACACGTGGTGGCGCACCCCGTTCCGGGCCTGGTGGTGGTTGCGGGCGGAAAGTTCACCACGTACCGGGTCATGGCGAAGGACGCCGTGGACGAAGCGACCCGGGCCATGGACGAGCGCGTACCCGCGAGCTGCACCGACACCATCCCGCTCCTGGGCGCCGAGGGGTTCAAAGCCGCATGGAACCGGCGGGCAAGAACCGCTGATGAGGCAGGGATCCACGTCGCAAGGGTGGAACATTTGCTCAACCGCTATGGCTCCATGACCCCGGAAGTGCTGGCGATCATCAAGGACAACCCGGCCATGGCCGAGCCGCTGCCGGGGGCAGACGACTATCTTTCAGCAGAGGTCGTGTATGCCGCGACCCATGAGGGTGCACGGCATGTCCATGATGTCCTGACCCGGCGCACGCGTATCTCGATCGAGTCGTGGGACAGAGGTGTTTCCGCGGTCCCTGTTGTCGCTAAGCTGATGGGAGATATTCTTGGCTGGAGCGACGCGCAGCGGGAAAGCGAAATCAAGCACTACCTGGCCCGGGTGGAAGCTGAACGGCTCAGCCAACAGCAGCCCGACGACGAATCGGCCGATGCTGCGCGCATGGGTGTCGATGATATCGTCCCCCTCCGCTAAGCGGCCCGGGTTGGCTGGGCACACTGGAGGGAAAACGACTTGGCGGAACCACTGGACCCGTATGATGCCGAACTGACGACGCCGGAGACCGTCATCCTGGAGATGGAAGCGGTCGACAAAACAGATGCCGCGGGCCAGCTCGCCGAACGACTCTACGCCGCCGGGCGCATCACGGACCTCAAGGGCTTCCTCGAAGTCGTCAACTCCCGTGAGCACCAACTTGCCACCGGGTTGCCGGGCGGCATTGGCCTTCCGCATGCCCGCAGCGAGTTTGTCTCCCGGGTCTCCATCGCTGTCGGTGTCACGAAGTTCGGACACGCCTTGGACTTCGGCGCCAGCGACGGACCGGCAACCTTGGTCCTGCTCATTGCTACCCCCGCCAGTTCATTCTCGGACCATTTGGAAGTCCTCGCGACCTTGGCCCGCTCGCTGTCCAAGGAATCGTTCAGGGAATCCCTCCGGCGCGCCCACGATCCCGAAGTCATCGCCGAACTGATCAATTCCAGCCTGGTGTTCTTCGACCACTAGGGGGCAGGCCTTTCGTTTAGCTGTTCTACAGCTTGACGAAGTACGGTTAAGGGGTGTTGAAAACCGCTCTGAAGCCCCGCTGGATCGCAGGACTTGTCTTCGCGCTCCTGCTCTCCGGGGTCTTTGTGCTGCTCAGCCAGTGGCAGTTCGGCAGATCCACCCAGAGCGACGTCCCGGTTGAGGACCCCGCGGTGGAGCAAGTCAAGCCGCTTACCGGGCAACTTCAGCCTGGAACGTTCTTCCCGGGTTCGGCATCAGACCAAATGGTCAGCGCCAAGGGCAGTTACGACCCCACCAAACAGGTCCTGGTGGAGGGCCGGTTGCTCGCCGGGCAAAGAGGGTACTGGGTAGTGACCGCGTTTGCTGTCGACGGCGCCCCGGTCCTGCGCGGCGCAGGCGCCTCCGCGAAGACCTGGATCCCCGTGGCCCGCGGCTGGGTCGCCGATCCTGCCCAAGCCGGGCCGCCGCCGTCGGGCACCATTGAGCTGACCGGACGGCTCCTGCCGTCCGAGGCACCAGTGCCAAACGTCGACGCCGGAGCGGGCCGCTCGTCTGCGGTTTCCGTCGCGGAACTCATCAACACATGGGACGTCTCAAGCTATCCCGGCTTCATCGCCGCCACCTCGGAAGTATCGGCGGGCAAGACCCTCGCACTTCCACCGCAGCTGAAGCCGTTGAATATCCCGGCCCAGCCCCCCAACCAACAGATCAACTGGCTCAACCTTTTCTACTCCGTGGAATGGGTGGTCTTTGCAGGATTCGCCCTCTACATTTGGTGGCGCATGGTGGCCGATGACTACCGGCGCACCCTCGAAGAAGACGAGGAAGAGCCCGAGGACGAATTCCCGCCAGACGATTTGCCAGCAATTACCAAGCCAGAACAGGTAAAGCCATGATTGAGCCCAAACCGGCCATCCAGCCCGAACAGTCCGGAGAATCTGCCGCAAAGCCAAGCGCGGCCAAGAAACGCCGCTTCGGCGGAACAACGGCCCAGATCCGCTCGGCCCTGAAGTTCTATAAAGTCATGGCCTACCTCACCGGTACCATGCTGCTGCTCCTGTGCGCCGAGCTCGTCGCGCGCTATGTGTTCGGCGTGTATCTCTTCGCCGGCGGGACCAATGCAATCACTGGTCAGCCGTTCGGTTTTGGATTTGCCGATGCTGAGTCCAAGGCGGTCCTGGGCGGCGTCAACGTCTCCGTGGGCGTCCTGATCGTCCATGGCTGGATGTACGTGCTGTACCTCATCTCGGACTTCCGGTTGTGGTCGCTCATGCGCTGGCCGTTCACGAAGCTCATCCTGCTCGCCCTGGGCGGCGTTGTCCCTCTCATGTCCTTCATCGTGGAGAAGAAGTTCCACTCGGAGGTAGAGATGGAACTCGCCGCGAATCCGCAGGCTTCCAAGCGCTACTGACGGGCGTGCCCCGGCGCGCATTGTGAGATCGCTAACGTCGGGCAGTTTCCGGGCTGGTTTCCGGGCTTCACGACCGGCTCCAAGGTGCACCGGGGCATCCGGGCAAAGTAGGCTGTTACGGTGACTACTCCCACCGCACCCTTCAGTTCTGAAGCTCAGACTTCCCAGAAGCCGGTGCTGGTTGTTGACTACGGTGCCCAGTACGCGCAGCTGATTGCCCGCCGCGTCCGTGAAGCGAATGTGTACTCGGAAATTGTTCCGCACACGTTCACCACCGAGCAGCTTCTGGCCAAGAATCCGGCAGCGATCATCCTCTCCGGCGGACCTTCAAGCGTTTATGCCGCGGGTGCCCCCAAGGTTGGCGCGGACCTTTTCGAGGCCGGCGTCCCGGTCTTCGGTATTTGCTACGGCTTCCAGGCGATGGCGAACGCGCTCGGCGGCAAGGT
Source organism: Arthrobacter sp. NPDC080073 (assembly GCF_040686575.1). Classification (NCBI taxonomy): domain Bacteria; kingdom Bacillati; phylum Actinomycetota; class Actinomycetes; order Micrococcales; family Micrococcaceae; genus Arthrobacter; species Arthrobacter sp. NPDC080073. The sequence continues at coordinate 30,700 of NZ_JBFBKR010000004.1, read as the reverse complement.
CGCGCAGACCGGTTTGCGGGAGTATGGCGCAACCGAGGCCACCACCGTTGGCGGACCGCGCTCCATCCTTGCGGGTGTCCCGGACTCCCAGAACACCTGGATGAGCCACGGAGACTCCGTTCATGAGGCTCCTGAAGGCTTCGAGGTCCTCGCGACCACCGCAGGCGCACCTGTGGCTGCTTTCGCGAACGAAGAGAAGCATCTCTACGGCGTGCAGTGGCACCCGGAAGTAAAGCACTCTGTCCACGGCCAGCAGGTTCTGGAGAACTTCCTGTTCAACGGAGCCGGCCTGAAGCCGAACTGGACCACCGGCAACATCCTCGAAGAGCAGGTGGACCGGATCCGCCGGCAGATCGGTGACGCCAAGGTCATCTGCGGCCTCTCCGGCGGCGTCGACTCGGCCGTCGCTGCAGCCCTCGTGCAGCGCGCCGTGGGCGATCAACTGACCTGTGTATTCGTGGACCACGGCTTGCTGCGCGAAGGCGAAGCCGAACAGGTCGAGCGTGACTTCGTTGCGGCAACCGGAGTCAAACTCTATGTCGCCAACGAGCAGGAGCGATTCCTCTCCGCCCTGGCCGGGGTCAGCGATCCCGAGACCAAGCGTAAGATCATCGGCCGCGAGTTCATTCGTGCGTTCGAGGAAGCAGAACGGGCCATTATCGCCGAAGCTGCCTCCGAAGGCGAGAGCATCAAGTTCCTCGTGCAGGGCACCCTGTACCCGGACGTCGTCGAATCCGGCGGCGGCGAAGGTGCCGCGAACATCAAGAGCCACCACAACGTGGGCGGCCTGCCCGAGGACCTGCAGTTCGAACTCGTTGAACCGCTCCGCGCCTTGTTCAAGGACGAGGTTCGTGCCGTGGGCGCACAGCTTGGCTTGCCGCAGGAAATCGTCGGTCGCCAGCCGTTCCCCGGACCCGGCCTGGGTATCCGCATTGTCGGGGAAGTGAACAAGGAACGACTCGACCTGCTTCGCAAGGCAGACGCCATCGCGCGGGCCGAACTCACTGCAGCCGGACTCGACAACGACGTCTGGCAGATGCCTGTGGTACTGCTGGCCGACGTCCGCAGCGTTGGCGTGCAGGGCGACGGGCGCACCTACGGACACCCGATCGTGCTGCGTCCCGTTTCCTCCGAGGACGCCATGACGGCCGACTGGTCGAGGCTCCCTTATGACCTCCTCGCCCGGATCTCCAACAGGATCACCAACGAGGTTGACGGGGTCAACCGCGTGGTACTTGATGTCACCAGCAAGCCGCCGGGAACCATCGAGTGGGAATAGCATTCTGAGTGACCGGCCCCTGTTCCAGGGGCCGGTCACTTTGCATCTCCCCTGAAATCAGGGGTAATTTGCCTTTCGACCAGTGTTGCGGTGCGGACTGCCGGTCGATTCCCGCTACCCTCGAAAGTATGCCGATTTGGTCCAAGTCGTCTCGAGCTATCACAGAAAAGAAGGCAGCGGTGTCAGTAGGTCAAAGCCACGAAGAGAGCTCCCTGGAGCTCCGGAAATGGCTGTCCGGGCTCAAGCCCGTGACTGGTGCAGACAGCATGCTGCGTTTCGTCAAGACGCCGGAAGGGTCGATAGACCTGAGCAACGGCCACCCCTCAGGCCTGGCACAGCTCCTCGCCGGGCGTCGAACCCGGCTTTCCACCCTGATCCGGGATCGTCAGCAGTATCTTGTTGCCGCGCGTGCCGCCAGGAACCTTCGCTCCAAGATCTTCGAATTGGGAAACGACCGGGGGATCGACGCCGGTTATCTGTCCTGCGGCACGGTGGTGTGGACATCGGCGGTCGGAGGAAAACCCCAACGAGTCTCAGCCCCTGTTATGTTGGCCGCCATCTCACTCACGGCGCGGCCGGGCGAAGATGACTACGAGCTGCAACTCACCGAGCAGGCGGGCATCAACCCCGCGTTGGTCCGGCACTTGAAGGCAGTCCATGGCATTGTCTTTGACGTCAACGCCGTGAGCCGTATGGCGTACAACACCGCACGCCTTGATCCGCAGCCGGTCCTTGACCGACTGGCCACGTTGGTGCAACCGATCCACGGTGCCGAGGTAACCCCCAATCTCCTCATCACGACGTTGGCGGATCTGTCCGGGAACCTGGAAGACCCCTGGATCAACGAGAACAGCAGCGTCGTGGCCTCCCTGTTTGAAGCAGCCAACGGCGGGGACGTGGAACCCGAACCCATCAAGTCCGGACGGTTCCCGAACCTCGACGAGCGCGACCCCGCCGAAGAGTCGCTGCTCCTGGATGCGGACCCGGACCAGCAGTACGTGGTGGATGCCGTGCGGGCAGGCGATTCGCTCGTGGTGAGCACCCCGCCAGGCAGCGGCCAGACCCAGACGGCGATCAATGCCATCGGTGCCCTCGTCAATGAGGGAAAATCGGTGCTTGTCGTGGGCGACCGGCGGGCGAGCCTCAACGGTCTGGCGGCCCATTTTGAAGCCCTGGGCCTTGAATCGATGCTGTTCAGGCCGGGCAACGGTGCCACGCCCCAGCAGCTCAAGGGCCAGCTGGTCAGCGCGATCATCCGCAACGAAAAGTCGCTGGAGCCGCAGCTTGCGAATCTCCACAAGACCCTGACCGAGCACCGCCATGCCCTCATGGACCATGTCGCGTCTTTGCATAATGTACGCCAGCGCTGGGGATGCTCGCCCTATCAGGCGATGCAGTCGCTCGCGGAGCTGACCTCGATCCAGCCTGCCCCGGCCACGACCGTGCGCTTGAAGCGCAGCGTGCTGGACAATATCAAAGACCGCGCTGAGCTGGCTGAAAGACTCCGACGCGCGGCCGAGCTTGGCAGCTTCAGCCGTGCATCGACGTCGAGCCCCTGGTACGGGGCACGCCTGGTCACCCGCAAGGAGACTGAGGAAGCCCAGCAACTGGCCAGCAGTGCCGCCGAACAGCTTCCCCGGTTGCGGGAGCGGATGAACCAGGTTGCGGAGCACTCCGAAATCCGGCTTGGGGCGAACTTCGCAGAATGGGGCGCCCAGCTTGAGCTTTTGATGGCGGTGCGGGAAAGCCTGGACAAATTCACCCCGGATATTTTTGACCGGCCAGTCCACGATCTGATTTCGGCTACCGCTACCTCCGCCTGGCGTCGTGAGCGCGGAGTGGAGATGCCCTCGATGCAGCGCTCCCGCTTGCGTCGCGTGGCAAAGGAGTACGTCCGGCCCGGTGTCCACATTGCGGATCTGCACAGCTCCTTGGTGCTCGTTCAGGAACAGCGGGCACTGTGGGCAGAGTACGCGACCACACAGCGCCATCCGGCCGTGCCCTCCGGGCTGGCGGACCTGGGCGCCAGCTACCGCGAACTGGACCGGGATCTCCGCCGTCTGGGCGATTTCCTGAAACACACTGCCGGCGGCGGCGATCTCCACGCGACCCGCTACGAAGATCTCATGCAGCGCCTTGAGCGCCTTGTGGCCGACACGGGAACCCTGGAAACGCTCCCGGAGCGCACACTTCTGGTCGAGAATATGCGCGAGCATGGACTCGCCGAGCTTCTCGCCGACTTGGCTGAACGCGAAGTTCCCGCCGAATCCGTTGCCGCGGAACTGGACCTTGCCTGGTGGCAGTCCGCCCTGGAAGCGATGATCAGCGGTGACGACTACCTCGCCATGTCCGACGGCGATTCCCTCCGCCGTCTCGAAGCGGAGTACCGTCTCGCGGACCACGCGCACATCGCCAGCGGAGCCGCCCGGCTGCGCTGGAAACTCGCCGAAATGTGGCGTGCTGGAATCGCTGAACATCCCCGCCAATCTGAGCTGCTGCGGAACCTCATCAAGGACGGCCGCGTCACTCTCTCGGCGCTCAGCGCCCAGGCGCCTGCCCTTGTTTCCCGCTTGGTTCCCGTGTGGTCCATCAGTCCGTACTTGCTGACCGGCCTCTTGCCCGCAGAGCAGAAGTTCGATGCGGTGGTGATTCTCGACGCTGAGAGCACATCCTTGCAGGCCGTGCTGCCGGCGATCGCCCGGGCCCGGCAAGTGGTTGCCTTTGGCGACTCGAAGATCGCCAATGCCCGCACCTTCAGTGTTGCCGTGGAACCCCCCATGGCCGGTGCCGCCAGCCAAGAGACCGTAGACAGTGCTTTCAGTGCCTTGGCCCGGGTCCTGCCCACGTGGCAGTTGAACTGGGTGTATCGGGCGGTTGACGAAGACCTCTTGCTCCAGCTGAGCAAGAACTACTACAACGGTGGCCTGCGCCGGCTGCCGGACGGCCAATCTGTAACAGGGTTGGACCGCTCGGTAGTGGTTGAGTACATCCCGGACGGTACCGGCCTGCCTGGGGCGGATCACGAAGGTGTTGAATCGGTCGCTGCTGAAGTGAACCGCGTGGTTGACCTGGTGTTTGAACACGCCAGCCTTAGGCCGCGGACCTCGCTCGCTGTGGTCACCGCAAGCCTGCGCCACGCCGCAAGGATCGGCGAAGCCATCAGGCTTCAGCTTCCTAACTATCCGCTGTTGTCGGGTTTCTTCAACGCCGGCGCGGAGTCCTTCCGCGTGGTGGATTTGGAGCGCGCGCAAGGACTCGTCCGCGACCACATCATCTTCTCCCTGGGCTTTGGGCGCACCCCGCATGGCCGGGCGCTGCACAGTTTCGGACCCCTGTCCGTCGAAGGCGGCCGAAACAAATTTGCCTTGGCAATGACCCGCGCCCGGAGATCGTTGCACGTCCTGAGCTGCTTCCGTCCGGAGGACCTCGATCTGGACAGGTTGGCTCACGGCGCCGTGGAGTTCCATGAACTCCTTGACCGTGAACTGTCCGGGAATTCGGATCTGGGAACGCCAGCCACCAGGGCCGCGGCCAGCGAGCAAGCGCTCGGAGAGGATCCGTTGGTAGCGGATCTGGGCGAGCGACTCCGTGCCCGCGGAGCCCGGGTGTGGCACCACTATGACGGAGCCTTGGACATCGCCGTCGCGACAGATCCGGTGCACACCATAGGCCGTGATGACACCGAGATGCCAACACCGGTGGCCATTGAGTCGGATGGCACGGAACGATACCGCCGCATGAGCGTCAGGGAGCGAAGCCGGCTCCGGCCCCAGCTCCTGGAACGCCTTGGCTGGCGTTACATGTCCCTGTGGACCATCGAAGTATTCACGGATCCCTCGTCCTGCGCTGATCGCATTGGATCCTATCTGGGACTGGAGAAGCCGGTAGCACCCTCGTACGGTGCCGTCCAGGATGGATTCCTGGACATCGATGTTGAACAATTGGAACTGGACGGTCACCCGGACCCGGCCGCGGCCGGCCCTGGCGGTACGCAAGGCCTTGGCTCGGGACCGGTCATCCCCTAAGGAAGCGCAATGGCGGAAAGCAAAAGCACTCAATCCAGGCACTCCGCGGACACCGGTGCCGACGCAGTAGGCGCTGACACAAAGTTGGGCGAGCAGGAGAAAACACAAGTGAAGCCGGTGCCGGAGCGGAAGCATGCGGGCGAGAGCGTTCTGCCAAAGAAAGCCTCCGAAGATGATCCACGCCGGTGGGGTGATGAGCCTGGTTACGATCACGATGCCTGGCTGAAGGAGCAAAGGCCCCCGCATTGGGGCTGAACGTTCCATCATGGTCGTGACTATCCGGCCTGGGTCTGGATCTGCCGCTTGTCAGAGGGATTGACGAGTACAAAGAACAGTTTCCCGCGGGTCGAAGCTCCGGCAAGGATTTCGGCTTGTTGCGGAGTGGCAGCGACAACCACAAGGCCGTCCGCCTCGTTCGTGCCCAACCATTGGCCGGCTTTGCCTCCTTGCGCGGACGTCCACAAAACCGGGACCGTAGCTGCCAGGAGCTCGGATTTCTTGTCAGGCCCGTCAAATCCGTCAGCTGCGGTGAGAACAACGTTGACCAACTGGCCCGGCGAGATGAGCTGAATTGAAGCGGGATCGGCCATGCGAAGTGGAACGGCCGCCGTCGCGGGCGCGGTACCGGTTAGCAGACCCGGTCCCAGGAGTTGTGCGTCTGTGGGGATCTGCCCCTTCCGCAGGGGCGAGGCAAGCTGCTTCCCGCCATATCCAGCCCCGGAAGTGAGTGCGCCGGCCGGAACTCCGTCAGGAAGGACGTCGAGGGCCTTGAGGTCGGAATCCGTCAAAGTGGACCCGGCAGGAAGGTCCCGCGCGGCGGCCAGGACCGTGGCTCGTTGTTCCGAAACGGGAGTCAGTTGATGGACGACGATCCCCACCGCCACGCATAGGAGCAGAGCCACCGCGAGGCGGCGGTTGCGGTTTAGCCAGCTGCCGAAGCTGCGGTGCCTGGAGTGTCCCGCGGGAGCGCCCATGCGCCGGCCAGCCTTGAAGGGACCAGCGTGAAGACGGCGCGTGTTGCCCCCGTTGACCGGCACGAGGAGCCTATTGCGCGGAACCGGTGAAGGTCCGGCAGACGTGGAGCCTTTGGATACGTTCGGGGTTGCGGGCATGGGCCCACGCTAACCGGACGCCCGGGTCCGTGACAGGGCCCGGTTGCGCTATGTGGAAATCGGTGAGCTATGTGGAAAAACCGAAGGCAGTCGGAAACCGCAATCAGCTCGCGGCAGCCGCCGGAACCGAGGCTGGAGCCGCAGGCGCAGCCGGGGCTGGAGCGGCCGAAACGGTGCTTCCCTTGGAATCCCGGGAGTCGGTGCGGTAGAAACCCGATCCCTTGAAGACGACGCCCACGCTGTTGAACTTCTTGCGCAACGAACCCCCGCATTCAGGGCAGTCGGACAGGGAGGTGTCCGTGAAAGCCTGAACGATGTCAAAGGCATGTCCGCAGTCTCTGCAGGCATAGGCATATGTGGGCACTTGTGATCCTCCTCCGGGACGAACTAGAGGTCCTGGGCTGCCAAAGCGGATTGTTCCGTCCATTAGCAGTCCCGGGGCCTGAGTGCTAATTCTATCATCCGGAGTCGGGGCCGCTACCACGGAACGTGACCGAGTAAACAGGCCGGAAACCCCGGATCAATCGACCGGAGCCAGCCGGACGATCCGATATGGGGTCAGCGCCTCCGCCACGGGTTTGTCGAACGGTTCGGCCGGGATCGTCCCCGCGGGCAGCACTTCGTGGTCATATACAACGGCGACAGTCGGCGGACGCTGCCCGTCGGCGTCGAGCTTGCCGAGGAGCCGGTCGTAGTAGCCGCCCCCTTGGCCAATACGGTTTCCGCCCTCATCGACGGCGGTCGCCGGGAGGAAGATCCCAGCCGCATCCTTGATGACGTCGCTGTCGTATCGCTCGCCCACGGGCTCGTCAATCGGGGCGTACTTCGAGCGGACAAATGGTGTCTCTGGTATCCAATAGACCCAGCTCAGACGTCGTTCCGGTTCACAGACGGGAAGAAGGATCCTGTGCCCGGCGGCATGGAGGGCCGCAAGCAAGGGCAGCGTTGGCGGCTCTGCAGCCACCCCGACATAGGCCGCAAAAGTCGAGGGTTTCCGCCGGGCAACCCCATCCGCCCACGAGAGGCCGTGGCGGGCGATCCCCGTTCCAGCGTCAGCACGCTGTTGTCCGGTCAAGGCGAGCCGGCGCTTGCGGTGGTCCCGGCGGATATCGTCTTTCAAAGTCACTTTTGCTCCAGTTCTCGCGGCTGTGCGGCCCCGAAGATGGCGAAGGAGTGGTGGGTTCTCTCCAGTCCAGCACGTTCCCTTTTGCCCATTGTCCAGTTCCTTCCGTTAGATTAGTCCGGTGACTTCCAATAACTGCGCCGTCCGCAAGGCCGTTATCCCTGTTGCCGGGCTCGGCACCCGGTTTCTGCCTGCGACAAAAGCCATGCCCAAAGAGATGCTCCCGGTAGTAGACAAGCCGGCCATCCAATATGTTGTTGAAGAAGCCGTGAGCGTGGGACTCAACGACATCCTCATGATCACCGGCCGCAACAAGCGTGCGTTGGAAGATCACTTCGACCGGGTTCCGGCTTTGGAAGCGACTCTGGAGGCCAAGGGAGACACGACTAAGCTGGACTCGGTGCAGGCGACCAGCAACCTCGGCGACATTCACTACGTCCGCCAGGGCGACCCCAAGGGGCTGGGGCACGCAGTGTTGCGTGCAAAGCAGCACGTCGGGTACGAACCATTCGCGGTCCTTCTCGGTGACGACCTCATCGACGCCCGGGACACGCTCCTCAGCGACATGATCGAGGTCCAGCACCAAACCGGTGGATCCGTTATAGCCCTGATCGAAGTCGAGCCCTCCCAGATCAGCGCCTACGGCTGCGCGGACATCGACGATATCGGCGAAGACGGCTACGTCCGCATCAAGCAACTTGTGGAAAAGCCAGCTGTCGACGAGGCTCCATCCAACCTGGCCGTGATTGGCCGCTACGTGCTTCACCCCGCCGTATTCGACGTCCTCGAGAAAACCGAGCCGGGCCGCGGAGGAGAGATCCAACTGACGGATGCACTTCAGGTACTCGCGGCGGGAGAGGGCGAAGGTGGCGGCGTCTACGGAGTGGTCTTCCGCGGCCGTCGTTACGATACCGGGGACAAGCTCAGCTACCTCAAAGCCTGCGTCCAGCTGGCGTGCGACAGCGAAGACCTCGGTCCCGGTCTGCGTGAGTGGCTGCCGGGCTTTGCTGCCGGCCTCAGCAAGTAGGTCCCGTGTGGGGGTCGGCCATTTGGCCGGTGACGCTGGAGAGCGGGGACCTCATCTTGCGTCCCATTCGCTACCGGGACAAGAAGGAATGGACCGAGGTCCGCTCGCGCAATAGTGATTGGCTGGCGCCTTGGGAAGCCTCGAACCCTGCCCCTGGTGGCCGACTACCGAACTACCGGCAGATGGTGGCTTCCCTTAACGCGCAGGCTCGTCAAGCGAGTGCCCTTCCGTTTGTGATCACGGAGCGCACTCCCGGATTCGCGGAGCCCAGGATCGTCGGGCAGCTGACGGTTTCCTCGATTATGTGGGGGTCGGCGATGACTGCCACGCTCGGCTATTGGGTCGACCAGGCTCGGGCCGGTCGCGGAATTGCTCCAACTGCGGTTGCCATGGCGACTGACCATTGTTTTGGGGCACTTGGACTCCACCGGATGGAGATCAACATCAGGCCCGAGAACGGGCCGAGCCTGCGGGTTGTTGAGAAGCTGGGATTCCGGGACGAAGGCCGTCGTGAGCGTTTCCTTCACATCAACGGGGAGTGGGCTGACCATCGAAGCTTTGCCTTGACCTCGGAGGAGGTCCCCGGGGGCTTGCTGGCTGCTTGGCTGAGACGCGGAGCAAACTAGTCCGTTTGGGTGAAGAGAGTCGGTAAATCCACTGATTTGCCGACTCTCCGACGACACACCGCGGGCAATGCGGTGGCCTCTGCGTATTTGCTTCTACGGTTTTGATTGTGGACTTCCCTCTCAGCAGCTCGGTGATATTGGTCATTGATGTCGCGCTGTGGATTGTTTGGGTTGCGCCATACATACTGCGGAATCATGGCCACCACGTCCAAGTGGCCGGTGACATTCCAGCGGATGTTATCGACGAAGACGCTCATGAACTGCAAGCCGGGGTGGTTCTGTCAATCACCCCTCGGCAGGAGAAAGCAATGGAAACCATGCAGAGCACCGCAACCGCATTGCCCGAGGCATCGGCCGACGCCGGCGAACGGCGTGATGCTGCATCGGATACAGCGGTCTTCAAAGTCAGATACGGCCGGTGCGCTCTTGCTCTCGCCGGTCTCCTCCTGCTGCTCACGGCAGCCGTTTCCGGTGTGCTGCGCATTCTCGGCCTCGTTTCGGGTTGGCTGCCACTGGTGTCCATCGTCGGCGTCGCCGGGACCGTCTTCCTGCTTCGCCAGTTGGCCATCAGGGACCGTCGGGCGAAGATGAACAGGGCCTTCCGCAGCGCAATGGGTCCCACAGCCGACAGTCCCCGCGAGAGTCCTCCGGCATCGGACCGCCCGGATACCAAGATCTTCGACGCGGAAGCCCACGCCCATGAGGCGACGCGCCTGACCGCCGTCGAACTTCGGCAGGCGGCCCTCAACGTTGCCGTCGCCGCTGGCGACAACACGGTCCGGTTTACGGCGGAATCCAAGGAATCTGAATGGCAGCCGGTGGACGTTCCCAAACCAACGTATGTCGACGCCGCCAAGGCGCCCCGGCCGGCACCCGAGCCCCTCGACCTGCCTGAGGCTCCCAAGCCTCTCGGCAAGCCGTCGCTGAAGCCGGCCAGCCCGCCGTCCACGGGCCCGTCGGTCCAGGCGCAGCACGGCAAGCCTCAGAGCGCCCTCAGCAACCTCGACGACGTTTTGCAGCGCCGCCGGGCATAGCCTCCCTTGACTACGGTCTGCGTCGCAGGGGGCACGGGACAAGTCGGCCGCGAAGTCGTCCGTCTGGCGCTCGACGCCGGACTGGACGTGACGGTCCTGAGCCGCCGCCCGCCGTCGGAGGCGTCACCGGTCCATCACGACGGCGCCCGCTACTTTCAGGCTGACGTCACCACAGGCGCCGGGCTGGCGGAAGCCCTGCAGGGGGCCGACGTCGTGATTGATTGCTTGGAAGGGCGGTTCGGGAAGGCCCGCAAGAATTTCGCCGACGGCGGCGCGCGCCTGCTCGCCGCAGCGGCCGGTGCCCGCGTCCGCAGGGCGGTTCTCCTCTCGATCATCAACTGCGACAAGAGCGACGCGGCATTCTATGTCTCCAAAGCCCGGAAAGAACGGGTCTACGCGAATTCGGCGCTTGAGACAGTGGTTGTACGGGCTACCCAATTCCACAGCCTCGTGGCGGCAGTGTTCCAGACCGGGGCGAAAATTCGCCTTATACCGGTCTTCAAGGGCGCACGCTTTCAAACGATTTCACCGTCGGATGTAGCGTCCGAGTTGCTTTCGGAGGCGCTGGCGGCGCCGTCTCCGGAGCGGCACCGGACACGAACCATCGGCGGACCGGACATCCGGACCATGCGTGAACTCGCTGAGATCTGGCGAGAAGCTCCGGGACATGCCGGGCGGATCGTGGAGGTGCCGTTGCCGGGAGCGATGGGCAAATATCTTCGGAACGGACTGAATTTGGTGCCAAGCCAGCGGACGGGAACAGACACGTTCGAGTCTTGGTTGGCGAAGCGCGAAAATAGTTTGTAGCCTAGGGACACTGGCAACCCACGGTTGACCAGGGGCTATAGCTCAGTTGGTAGAGCGCTTCGTTCGCATCGAAGAGGTCAGGAGTTCGAATCTCCTTAGCTCCACAGTTTTAGCGACACAGTGAAGGGCCTCCGACCTGCGGAAACGCAGGGTTGGGGGCCTTGTTTTTGTCGAAAATTGGCCCAACTCATCGTTTTGGCGTGAAAGCCTTCGTCGGTGGCGGGCCCTTCGGGGGCCATGGGATGTCCGCATCAGCAAACTGGCTATGTTCCCGGTCCAGCTTGGCCTTGTTGTTGCTTGTCGTGGGGACCGAATCCCGGAACATGTATGCCGCCGACGAGGATCCACCAGTAGGAGTCATCCGCCTCCAGACGTCGGATGAGGGTCTGCTGCCCCAAGTCCTCGGCGGGATTGGGGAGGCCAACCAGGCCGGATCGCAACCTCCAGTACTGCCGGAGGACCGGCTGCAACCACTTCAATACAAGCAACAGGACTCCTTCGGAACAGGACATGTTTGGGAGGGGGTTGCCGGAATCATGAGTATGAGGCCCCCGGAGCGGCTAATTCTCCCGACGGCCGTCCACGAGGCGCGGCACGCCGAGGGGGTTCTCCTCGCGCAGGGCCTCGGGCAGCAGGTGCTGCGGGAAGCCCTGGTAAGCGACGGGCCGCAGGAAGCGTTCGATCGCGGCTGTGCCCACCGAGGTGCTGCCGGCCGCCGTCGTCGCCGGGTAGGGGCCGCCGTGCTGCTGGGCATACGTGACCGACACGCCAGTAGACCACTGGTTCCAGAGCACTCGCCCGGCCTTGCGTGCGAGGATCTCCACGAGCCCGTCTACGCGGCAGGAATCCGTTCCGTGGATTGTCGCGGTCAGTTGGCCCTCGAAGGTTTCAGCGATCAGCGGAAGCTGGGATTCGTCGTCGTACGCCACCACCACAGCCGTGGGGCCGAAACACTCGGCCTGGAGCGCGTGCGGTTCGGCAAGCATGTCCGTGGCTGTGGTCAGCAGGAGGGTGGGGCTCGGCGGGTCCGCCAGGGGATCGGGGCCCTGGGCCAGGACGTTCAGCCTGGGGTTGGCCTGCAAGCCCTGCAGCCCTTCGACGTAGCCGGACTGGATCCGATCATTGAGGAGAGGCACGGCCGGAGGCAGTACGGCGTCGCGCAATGCATCCACCAGGCCGGAACCGGCCGGGACGAACAGCGTGCCGGGCTTGGTGCAGAACTGTCCCGCCCCAAGCGTGAAGGAACCGACGAAGGCCTCGGCAATCTCCGGGCCGCGCTCTGCGGCCGCAGCCTCGGTGACGAAGACGGGGTTGTTGCTGCCCAGTTCGCCGAAGAAGGGGATGGGTTCCGGACGTGAGCTCGCGATGTCGAAGAGTGCGCGTCCGCCCGGAATGGAACCTGTGAAGGCACCGGCTTTGATCCGCGGATCGCGCAGGGCGGCGGCTCCGGCGGCAGTCCCGGTGATAAGCGCGAAAGTGCCTTCGGGAGCGCCGGCTGCGGCAAGGGCAGAGGTGACAACCTCGGCGGTGAGCAAGGAAAGCCCAGGATGACCGGAGTGGGCCTTGAGCAGCACGGGGCTTCCGGCAGCAAGTGCCGAGGCAGTGTCTCCACCCGCCACCGAGAACGCAAAGGGGAAGTTGCTTGCCGCGAACACGACCACCGGCCCCAACGGCGCCAGTACACGGCGAATATCCGGCCGGGGAGCGCCCATAGGCCAGTCGGCGTCGGCGTGGTCGATCCGGGCGTCAAGGTAACCGCCGTCGCGCAACAGCTCCCCGAAAAGGCGCAGCTGGAATGTGGTCCGCTTGAGCTCGCCGTGCAGGCGGCCTTCGGCCAGACGGGTCTCGCGTTGCGCTACCGGAACCAACTGGTCTGCGGCGGCGTCGAGGGCGTCGGCGACGGCGTCGAGCAGCCCTGCCCGTTCGGCAGGCCGCAAGGCGGCGAGCGGCACCGCGGCAGCCTGGGCAGCGGCGAGGAACGATTCCAGTTCGGTGTCGGTAGTGGGCGTTACGGCGCTGGCGCCGGATTGCTTTCCGGGCGTGTTTTGGGCGACGGTGGTCATGCTCGGTCTCCTTCCAGGGGGGGTGACTGAAGAATCAGTGGTCGTTTGCGTCCAGGGCGGCGAGCTCGCCGATGCCCACGGGCGCAGCGAGGGGCCGTTTGGCGACGCCGGAGAGGGACTCGGCGGTTGGCGAAGCGCCCGGCCGCGCGCCAAGGCAAGCCGACGCGAAGCCGCAAACGCGGCCTTGGCACCAACCCATTCCGGCGCGGGTGAAGGATTTGAGGCTCTTGGCATCGCGGGCGCCCAGGGTTTCCCGGGCTTCCGTGATCTGGCCAGCGGTGACTTCCTCGCAGCGGCATACGGTGGTCTCCGGAGTGAGCCAGTCCTGCCAACCAGCGGGAACCGGATGCGCCCCGTGCATTGCCTCTGCGAACCGGCGATGCCGCACGGCAGTTTTCTCCCGCATCATGGGACCGCCCGCTGCGGCAGTGCCGGCCGTGATGCCCTCAAGGACGGCCAATGTTGCCCCGCCGACGCCGGTGACCTCTCCCGCGAGATATAGGCCCGGGACGCTGGACTGCTGGCGCTCATCGACGACTCCGACCAGCGAGCCGTCGGCGTCGAGCTGGGTCTCGATGCCGAATGACAGGGGTAGTTCCATTTGTGGCGTGAAGCCCCAGCCGAAGCCCACCACGTCCACCTCTTCGTAGATGCGCTCTGTGCCGGGCCTGGCGCTGCCCTCAACATCGACCTTGGCCGTGCGCACGCCGGACGCGCGATCCATACCGAAGATCCGGGATCCGAGGACTTCGGTGACGATGCTGCGTGTGCGGTACGGAATCCGGTGCCGGGCGAAGACTGCGGCGTACGCCGCGCCCTCAAGCGCCTTCTCCGGCACTCCCGCGGCAGCACGCAGATGCGGCAGCCAGGCCGTCGGGGAGGAGGACTCGAGCACGGCGAGGACCTTGCCGCCTGCCTCGGCGATATTCGCAGCGACCGGGAGCAGGAAAGGGCCGGTCCCTGCGATCACGAAGCGCTTCCCGGGCAGAATTCCATTGGCCTTGATGAAGGCCTGGATGCCGCCGGCGGTCATCACGCCGGGGAGATCCCAGCCGGGAACCGGAAGCTGGCGGTCGTACCCGCCGGGGCAGAGGACAAGGCGGCGCGCGACGACGGTTTGGGGGCCGGCGGCCGCCCCTGAAGCCGCCACCGCGACGGTGGGCGTCGTGCGCAAGGTGAAGCCGGCGTCGTCCGCTTGAGTTGGCTGGTTTTGCTGTGCCATCCAGACCTGGAGTCCGGGAAGGTACGTGACCCGGCCTTGGCCGCGAGCGGCGTCGAACCTCGAACGGAGGTCCAGGTAGCTCCTCCAGCCGTGGTGCCCACGGCCATCCGGCACCGGCACCACGGTCTCGGGCCGGTGCCGCCAAAACTGGCCGCCCGGCTGGGCGCCCGCGTCCACGAGTACCACCGCGGCACCGGTTTCGGCGGCCGAAACGGCTGCGGCAAGGCCGGCGGGACCCGCGCCTACGACGGCGACGTCTGCGCTGACGATGGGCGTCATGCTCGTCCTCCGAGTTCTTCCGAGGGATCCGCAGGGCATGAGCCCTCAATTTCCATGCCCTCGCGAACCTCAACGAGGCACGCGCGCTGGTTGGCGGCGCCATCGACCCTCAACAGGCAGTCAAAGCACACGCCGATTCCGCAGAACAGCCCGCGCGGCTTTTCTCCTTTGCGCGTGGCACGCCAGGCTGTGATGCCTTGGGCGGTCAAGGCAGCGCCGACGCTCTGGCCCGGAGCTGCCTCAAGCGGGCGCCCATCAAAGCGCACGCGAACGACGCCGGCGCTTGGCTGCGCCTCTGCTGAGCCTCGTGTTGGGGTACTCATGCGCTGGCCTCCTCGCGGGGTTCTGCGGACTTGCGTTCTGCGGACGGCGGTGATGTGGGGTGATGCGAACTGGGGTGGCGTGCTGGTTCGCCGGAAGGGGGTTCGCCGAAGCGGGCGGGAGCGAAGGGCGAAAGGTCGAGGTCCGGGGCTTGGCCAACCAGTGCCTGGGCAAGGAGCTTGCCGGTCCCGGCGGAGAGGCCGATTCCGGCGCCTTCGTGGCCGGCAGCATGCCAGAGCCCGGGAGCGCGCTCGTCGTGCCCGATCACCGGCAGGTGGTCCGGGCAGTACGGGCGGAAGCCGTGATAGTGCCGGATGGCCTTGACATGCTCCAAGAAGGGGAACAACGCAGTGGCGTTGCGAGCCAGCAGGCTCAGTGCGTTTGTGCTCACGGTGTGGTCGAAGCCCACGCGTTCACGCGTGGACCCAATCAGGATGGTGCCGCTGGGGGTGCCTTCAACCACCGGTGATGCCTGCAGGCGAGCGTCGGAGCTGCCGACATTGGCGATGTACTCGGCGGCGTAGACCTTGTGGTGGACCATCGGCGGGAGCGGTTCGGTGACCATGACGAAGCCGCGCCGGGGAAGGACCGGCACGCTGACCCCTGCCATTCTGGCGAGCTCGCCCGCCCAAGTGCCCGTACAGTTCACCACAGCGTCCGCGGAGAAGTCTCCGCGAGGAGTCTTGACGCCGGTGATGCGGTTGCTGCTACGCAGGAAGCCGGTCACGGGGGTGTCCGCCAGAAATCGCGCTCCGGCCTCGGTTGCAAGCCGGACCAGGTGGGCCGCGACGAGCATTGGCTGGACCTGGCAGTCCTCGGAATAGCTTGCGCCGCCCAGAGCCTCGGTGGAAATATGCGGTTCGGCTTCGCGCAGCGCGTCTTGGTCCAGCTCCTCAACCGCTACGCCGTAGCCGGTCTGCACGGCCATGACGCGGTTCAAAGAAGCGAGGCTGCTCTCGCGCGAGGCCACGATGATTCCGCCCTTGGATTCAAACTCCCAGAGCTTCTTGTGATCGCCAAGGTCGCCGTGCCAGACTCCCAGGGAGTAGCGCGTGAGCTCGAGTTCGGGACCGAGTTCCTTGTCCGAGACGAGGATGTTCCCCTCGCACGCCGATGATGTGCCGCTGGCAGGCAGGCCCTTGTCGATGACCGTGACCGAGAGGCCCTGCCGCGCGGCGAAGTAGGCGGTGGCCGCCCCGATGACCCCGGCACCGATGACGAGGACGTCGCTGCTTCGGTTCATGTCTGTTGCTCCTCGGGTGGCGCCTCCTCGTTCTCCCCGGTGGCCCAGAGGCCCCGGGCGTGGCCGATGTGGCGGCGCATGAATTCCTGTGCGGCGGCCCCTTCGCCGGCTTCGACGAGGTCAAGCAGTTCGTGGTGTTCCAGGGCTGAGTCGGCCAGGCGGTTGCTCTCGCTCAAAGTCTTGAGTCCGTACATACGGGTTCGGGTGCGCAGGCTGGTGGCGAGTTCAACGAGCTGGTTGTTGCCCGAATAGCGGAGCAACTCGGCATGGAAGTCTCGGTCGGCAGCAAGGTAACCGGCCAGGTCTCCCTCGCGCGCCGACTCGACGATGTTGTCAGCCAATGAGCGTAAAACGGCTATGCCAGACGGTGGGACCGCTCCGGCGACGTCCGCCATGACCGGCGGCTCGATCAGCAGGCGGATCTGGGTGATTTCGTCGAGTTCACGATCGCTCATGCTGGTGACGCGGAAGCCCTTGTTCTTCACTGTTTCGACCAGGCCTTCGCGGGTGAGGTCCATCATCGCCTCGCGCACCGGAGTGGCCGAGACGCCGAAGGCCGCACCGAGAGCCGGAGCCGAATACATGGTGCCTTCCTCGAGGGTGCCGGCGATGATTGCCGCGCGAAGCGACTCGGTGACGGACTCACGGAGGCTTCGCTGGCGGCCCAGAGGCGCGATGGGAAGCTTGTTGTTGGCTGGCACGGTGGGC
This sequence comes from Arthrobacter sp. NPDC080073, assembly GCF_040686575.1. Taxonomy (NCBI): domain Bacteria; kingdom Bacillati; phylum Actinomycetota; class Actinomycetes; order Micrococcales; family Micrococcaceae; genus Arthrobacter; species Arthrobacter sp. NPDC080073. Next base: position 13,831 of record NZ_JBFBKR010000004.1, on the reverse strand, counting down.
ACTCCTTGTGCAGGCGTCATGGTCTAGTGCCTCCTTCATACACCAAGGCCGCGGTTACGAGGTCCTCCCATGCCATGCCCACTCCCGCGTACACGCAGGGCCGGCCCGGAGTCCGTTCGAATTCGCCTTTGACCAGCTCGCGCAGGTTGGCGGGGCGGATCGTCTTCCATTCCCCGACGCTGCGGGCCGGAATAAGGTCTCCGGCTTCCCGCCACGCCGAGGCCCGACCCTCCACCACGACGTCGCTGCGCAGCACGAGCGAAGCATCCACCTCACGTGCGTCCAGCCCGTGCTGGCCTACCGCGGCGACCACAGCGTCCGGGGCGACCAGACCGCCGTCGAACACTGGAGTACGCGCCGATGTCGTGCAGAGCACCACATCGGCGCTGGATGCCCCTGCCGCGCTCGCCGTACGGACCTCGATTCCCTCGGACGCAAGCTTCTCGACGAGAATCTTCACGCGCTCGGGGCGCTGGCCGACGACGGCGAAGCTTGCCGCCGGGAGCACCGCGCTCGCCGCCCGCAGGTGGTTGAGGGCTTGGACGCCCGCCCCGAAGACGAGCACACGCGGCGCCTCCGGGGCACCCCCGGGGGTCGCGGCGAGAATATGCCTTACTGCGAGGAGGGTGGTGGCAGGGGTGCGGATGGCCGTGAGTTCGTTGCCATCGATCACGGCGAGGGGAGCCAGGGTGTCCGAATCGAGCAGCAGGTAGATGCCTTGGATCTTCTCGAGTCCCCGCGCCGGGTTTTCAGGGGCAACAGTGAGGGCCTTGACCCCGCTGTAGTATTGCCCGATCCCGGGCATGAGCAGGAACTCCCCGCCCGGAGCGGGACTGAAGATCCTGGGGCTGTCCTCCTCAGGGTCCACGCCATCCAGGAGTGCCCGCTCGAGGGCGGCGATCGCCGTCGTCCACGGGGCCGCCGCCCGCACCGCCGCAGCATCAAAGTAGGGAAGGGTCACAGCAGGAATCCTTCCGGGAAAGGATCGGTGGGATCGAGGAAATACTGGGCCGTTCCGGTCAGCCAAGCCCGTCCAGTAACGGTGGGTACGACCGCGGAGTGCCCTGCCACGTCGGTCTCTTCCACCAGCCGACCGATGAAGCGCGAACCAATATAGGACTCGTTGACGAAGTCTGTGTCCAGGGCGAGTTCGCCGCGCGCGTGCAGCTGCGCCATCCGAGCGCTGGTGCCGGTGCCGCAAGGGGAGCGGTCGAACCAGCCGGGATAGATCGCCATGGCATGGCGGGAGTGCTCCGCCGTGGAACCAGGGGCCTTGAGGTAGACGTGGTGGCAACCGCGGATGTCCTCGCGCTCAGGGTGGACAGGCTCGTCGTCGGCGTTGATGGCGTCCATGATGGCGAGACCTGCCTTGAGCAGATCGTCCTTTCGGGAGCGCTCGAAGGGCAATCCGAGGCTGTCCAGGTCAACGATCGCGTAGAAGTTGCCGCCGAAAGCCAGATCGTAAGCGACGGCGCCGTAGCCAGGGACTTCGACCGCCGCATCCAGGCGATCCACGAAGGAAGCCACGTTGCGGATGGTGACGGATTCGGCGTGCCCGTCCTTCACCGCCACCTTGGCGACAACCAGGCCGGCCGGGGTGTCGAGCCGGACGGTGGTGACCGGCTCGGCTACCTCGACCATTCCAGTTTCCACCAGCACTGTTGCGACGCCGATGGCGCCGTGCCCGCACATCGGCAAGAGACCGGAGACCTCGATGAACAGGACGCCGAAGTCCGCATCCGCTCGCGTCGGGGGCTGAAGGATTGCCCCGCTCATGGACGCGTGGCCTCGCGGCTCGGTCATGAGGAGGGTGCGGATCCAATCGCTGTTCTCCATGAACCAGAGCCTGCGCTCGGCCATCGTGGCGCCGGGGATCGTGCCGATGCCACCCGTGATAACGCGCGTGGGCATGCCCTCGGTGTGTGAGTCCACGGCGTGGAAGATGCGGTTGGTTCTCATGCTTTCCTTTTCCTCTTGTTATGGCTGGGTTGGTGGGATTTCGGCCCTTCGGCGTCGCCGGGCAACGGCCCGGTTTGTGCATCTCCCACCAAACCCTCGCTCACCTTTGGCGGGTTTTGCGGAGACGCTCGCTCACCTCTTGTTTATTTGTAGCCCTTGGCGAGGGCTGCTTCTGTATCGCGTATGACGGCGTCGCGCACTGCGGGGGCGAGGGGGCCTCGTGGTGGGCGGCAGGTGCCTCCGTGGAGGCCAACGATATCCATGGACAGTTTGATGGACTGGACGAACTCTGTCTTGCTGTCCCAACGCAGGAGGGAGTGCAGGTCGCGGTAGATCTCGCGGGCGCGTTCCAGATCAGAGAGGTCGCCTGAGGTTGAGAGCCGGTAGAGCTCCAGGGTGGAATCCGGTATCGCGTTGGGGTAGCCGGCTACCCAGCCGACGGCACCGGCGAGGCCCATCTCGACGACGGTGTCGTCGGTGCCGATGAGAAGGTCCACTTCAGGGGCGAGTTCCTTGATTTCGTAGGCGCGGCGCACGTCGCCGGTGAATTCCTTGACGCCGACTATGAGGCCTTCGCTGTGGAGACGGGCGATGAGCTGCGGTGTCAGGTCCACTTTGGTGTCGATGGGGTTGTTGTAGGCCACGATCGGCAGCCCGACGGCGGCGGCGCGGCGGTAGTGGTCCACCACCTCGTCGTCGTTGGCGCGGTATGCATTCGGGGGGAGCAACATGAGCGCCTTGGCGCCGGCCTCGGCGGCCTGCTCGGCCCATTTCTGCGTCTGTAGCCCGCCGTATGCGCCGATGCCGGACATTACGGTGAAGCCCTCGGGTGCGGCCTCGACGGCCGTCGTGATGACGCGGGCACGCTCTTCATCGCTGAGCGTTTGGTACTCGCCCAGTGATCCGTTGGGGGTTACGCCGTTGCAGCCTGCGTTGGCCAGGAAGCGGACGTGCTCAGCGTAGGCGTCGTAGTCGATGCTGAGATCGTCCTTGAACGGCAGCGCCGTTGCGACGAGTACGCCGTGCCAGGGCTTGCGGGTTTCAGTCATGGTTGGTCCTTTCGGTGGGGCACACGCGGCGCCGTCATTGTGCTGCCGTGAGGTACCTCACAGCTATTCTACCATGTGACATTGCACAGGTGGTCTAAATGGGTGCCGGGCCGAAACCCGGCACCCGGGTTTGCTGAATTGCGTCAGCTGGAAGGGGCTAGCTCGCCGGAACGACGTACTGCTTCTCGGCGACTTTTCCGAGTCCTTCGGACAGGCCTGCGTCGGTCAGGAGTTTGGTGATGGTGCCGTCGGCGCGCTGTGCGCTAATGCCTGCGTTGAGTGCGTCCTGCAGGCTCTTGTTGCCTTTGGTCATCGGGAACGCGGCCTCGGGTGCGTGTGCGATTGCTCCGACGCGTGCGTCCGGCTTCTCGTTCGCAAGGGCGACCTTGACCCCAGAGGCGCCCTTGAACTGAAGCACCTGCACGCCGTATGCGTCGACGTCGGCGTCCAGGCGTCCGGCGTCGAAATCCGCCTTGAGCTCGACGCTGCTGGGGTAGGTGACCAACTTGTCGCCCAGGATCTTCTTGAGGTCCTCAACCCAGAGGTAGCCGTCGATCGTGCCGACCTTGTTCATCTTCTCTAGGTCCGAGACGGTGGTGGCGCCCGATTTGGAAACGATGCCCATGCCGTCGAGGTAGGTGGACGCGGAGAAATCGACGGCCTTGAGGCGTTTCTCGGTTGCGTCGATGGTGCCCACCGCGAGGTCGATGTTGCCGCCGGAAATGGATTGCACGGCATCTGCGTAGGTGGCCTGCTGGTAGGCGGGTTCGAGGCACTCGTCCTTCGCGATCTTGCTGACGATCGCGATGTCGATGCCGTTGGGCTTTCCGCTGTTGTAGCTGCTGAACGGCGGGATGTCGATGACGCCGACCGTGAGCTTCCCCGGTGCGACGGTCTGGATGCCTTGGTGCTTTGGCGTGCACGAAGCCGTGCTTGCGCCCGAGGATCCGCCGCAGGCTGTCAGGCCGAGGCTGAGGGCGATCGCGCTGGCAGTCAGGATGCCGGCGCCTTTGAGACGGTAGGTATTCATGGTTCCTCCTAGTGGTGTTGGGGTGCTGCAGGATGTCGGTGGAGCGGTGAGGCGCGTGGGATATTCACGCGTGCCGGGCCATGCGCTTCTCGAAGAAGACGGTGATCCACGTGGCCGGCATGGAGATGGCGGCGTAGCAGAGGCCCGCGAGCGTGAAGATCTGCAGGTAGTTGAAGTCCTGGCTGCCGATGTTGTACGCAGACTTCATGAGCTCCGGGACTGCGATCGCGTACGCCAGGGACGTCCCTTGGAACATCTGGATCGCGACTCCCATGAGCCCGGGGATTGCCGAGCGCATGCCTTGCGGCATGATGACCCGGAGGAAGGTGTCGCGCTTCGACAAGCCAAGGGCGTTGGAAGCCTCAAGCTGTCCGCGGGCCACCGACTGTAGGCCTGCCCGCATGATCTCGCTTGAGTACGCCGCCGAGTTCCATGTGAGGGCGAGGCAAGCTGCAGTGATGCTTTCGAACGCGATCCCGAACTTCGGCAAACCGTAGTAGAAGAGGTAGAGGATCACCAGGGCCGGTGCGCCGCGGCCAATTTCGACGACGGCGAGGCCAAAGGTGCGGACGACGAGGTTCTTGGCGGTCACCATGAGGCTGAGTGCCAGTCCCAACGGATAGCCGAAGAAGATCGAGATGCCGGCGATCAGGAGGCTGACGCCGAGGCCGGACATCATCTGCGGGAGGTAGCCCGCCCATTCTGTTAGCCAGGTCATGCGTAGATGGCCTTCCTCATGCGGGAGTCGAGTCGGCGGGACAAGTAGGCGACCGGAAGGCTTAGAGCAATGTAGAGAATGCCCACGATGATGTAGGGCAGGATCCCTTCCACGCTGGGGTGCTGCCGGGCGAAGGCCTGGGACTGAAAGACCATTTCAGTGACGATGATCGTCGAGGCGATCGAGGAGTCCTTCAGTAGGCCCGTCAGATAGGTCGCGATCGAGGGGGAGACGATCCGGAAGGCCTGCGGGACCATCACCCGGTAGAAGGTGGCCCCGCGGGTCAAGCCGAGGGCGTTCGCCGCCTCGCCCTGGCCACGCGGCACACCCTGTAGCCCGCCTCGGTAGATCTCGGCAAGGTAGGCAATGGAGACGACGCCGAGGCCAACCACTGCCGCGCCCACCGGGTTGAACTTGAAAGTGCCGATCTGGATGCCGAATTTGAGCAGGAACAGCCACACGATGATCGGCACGCCGCGGATGAGGTCCACGAAGAGCCGCGACGCCAGGCGAACCAGAAGGTTCGACGAAGACAAGCCCACCGCGAGTGGAACGGCACCGACGATGCCAATCGCGAACGCAGACAGCGTCAGCATGATCGTCATTGGGAGCCCCTGAAGGACCGCGGAAAGTGCGTCCATGTCAGCGCTCCAGCACTGCGCGCAGGAATCGTCGGGTGCGGGCCTCCTGCGGATCGCTCATGATGGCCCGGGGATCACCCTGCTCGATGATTTTGCAATCGGCCATGACCACGAGCGTGTCGGAGACGTCGCGGGCGAACTGCATCTCGTGGGTCACTACGATCATCGTCATGCCATCGGCGGCAAGCTCGCGCATGACGGCCAGGACCTCGAGTCCTACCTCCGGATCGAGCGCCGACGTCGGTTCATCGAAGAGCATGATGCCCGGATCCAGGGCCAGGGCGCGGGCAATCGCAATGCGCTGCTGCTGGCCGCCGGAGCATCGCCCCGGGTGCTGCGAGGCTTTCTCTTTGAGGCCCACGCGCTCAAGCAATTGCATCGAGCGCTCGTCGGCCTCTTCCTTGCTGCGCCCGAGGACCTTCTGCTGCGGGAAGCTGATGTTCTTTAGCGCGGACATGTGCGGGAAGAGATTGAATGACTGGAACACCATGCCCACAGTGCGCCGAAGTGCCGCGAGATCCCGGCTGTTGACGTCCGTGCCCGGCTCGATGGTGTGCTGGGCCACCCGGATGGTGCCGGAATCGGGCCGCTCCAGGAGGTTGATGCACCGCAAGAAGGTGCTCTTGCCTGCGCCAGAGGGGCCAATAAGAGCAGTGACAGTCCCCGGCTGGACGTGCAGGGAAACATCATCAAGGACGACGTGGTCGCCGTAGTGCTTCGAAATGTTGTCTAGCTTGATGCCGAAACGGGGAGCGATCCTGCCGTCCGCAATTTCTGAAAGGGTCATAGTGATCTTCCATGTGGGGAGCAAGTGAAACATCGATCTGTGGTCCATGTCACGTGATATGTGAAATGGTACATGACACTATGACCGTAATGGAAGACCTAGGGTCCGAGTGGGGAATGGGTTGCCATGTCACATGTGTAACCGGATTGAGACGTCCGGGAACGAGTGGGAGCTCGACCCTAAGGCCCAGTCCTCCCTTGTCAGGTGGCCTTGACGTCAGGTGGGGGGTGCACTTCTTCTTTATGGGGCAGTTAAAAGACTGGGGGCTGCGTGTGATGACGCGTTCCGAGATCACAGCGATACGGGTCGAGGCAACAGATTTGGTTGCGTTCACTCTCTGCGTCAACCTCGTGGGGCGGCCGCTGGCCTATTGACCAGCGGCCGCCCCGATCGTGATTGCGCTGATGTACGGTAGGTCGGCGGCAACTACGCGTGACTTGTATATGCCACGCTAACCAGCGAGACCGTGTGTAGCCGTGCTTGGGGATACGGTCGCGGCAGTGATGACGGCTTTCTCCCGCTCACTCTGCTGCACATCGTCGAGTTCCTTGAGCGTGTACTTTTTGGTTTCCTTGGCGGTGAGGGCTGAGATTCCTGCCAGGACCATGAACCCGAGTGCGACCATCGACGGGCCGACCCAATCTTTCAGGTTGGGGCCAGCGAGTGCTGTCGAGAGAACGGGGCCGATGACGCCCGAGATGGCAAACCCGATCTGGGTGCCGAGGGCGAGTCCGGAGACACGCAGCCGGCCCGGGAACATCTCTGCGAAGAACGAGGGCCATGACGCGTTCACCATTGAGTAGAAGAGGGAGTAGTTGATGATGCCAAACAGGAAGATCAGCGACCAGTTGCCGGTCGTGATTGACCACAGGTAGGGCACCATTGTGATGCCTACGCCGCCCGTTGCAATGAGGAACATCGTTTTGCGGCCGATCTTGTCCACAAGGAATCCTGCCAGGGGCGTGATTCCGAGGGCAATCACTGCCGAGACGGTGGTCGTCAGGAGCATGGTCGGCTTATCCAGCTTGTATCCGGCGGTCCCGAATGCTACCGAGAAGGTTTGCATCATGTAGCTAGTGCCTGCGATGAGCGCACAGAATACGATCCGCAGCACCGCGCGCCAGTGGAAGCGCAGGAGATGCTTAAGCGGGGCGACGTTCACCTTGGCGGCTTGGACCTTTACGAACTCGGGCGGCTCCTGGATGTGGCGGCGGATCAGGTATGCAGCGACGACTACGACGGCGGAGGCCCAGAACGGAAGCCGCCAACCCCAGGTCAGCAACTGCTCCGAGGGCATGGCGGCGATCGGGATGAAGACCAGCAGTGTGAGCAGGGTGCCCGAGGAGGAGCCCAACGTGGTGAAGCTTGCGAGGAACCCGCGGCGGCCCTCGGATGCATGTTCCAGGCTCATGGTGATGGCACTGGGCTGCTCGCCGGAAAGGCACAGTCCTTGGATGACGCGGATCAGAACGAGCAGGATCGGAGCGAGAGGACCGATCTGGGCGTACGTGGGCAGGCAGCCGATCAGGAAGGTGCAGCCGCCGATGCCGAACAACGTGATCATCATGACGAATTTGCGGCCGCGGCGGTCACCCATCGGCCCAAGGATGAGCGAGCCGAGGGGGCGTACCGCATAACCGACCGCGAACGTGATCATGGAGAGCAGCACGCTGATGCCCTGGGGTAGCTCGGGCGAGAAGAAGAGGACGTTCAGAATCAACGCGGACGAGGTGCCGTACACGGCGAAGTCGTAGTACTCAAGCGTCGTTCCGATCCAAGCCGCGACTGCGGCCCTTGCCGGGGTCTTCTTTGGAAGGGTTCCAGTCATTTCTTCTCCGTTGGGGATGGGTGACATCGGCTGCCGCTACACCTGGGCTCTGGGAAAGAGATTTCGAGTGAGATATCCGGTTGGTCCTGCTGTGAGCTCACTCGCATGTTGTCGTGTTACGGTTTTGCGGGCTGGCCGTAGACATCAAGTTAAGGTTTACGGTGTCGGTCACACAAAGTCGGCTTTTATGTACCTACATAGCGATTCGTTATGGCATGGAGTCGAACAACGAGAGACCTTTGGAACAACTGAATGCTCCAAACGGAACGCACTTCGAGCGCTGGGGCTCACGAGGGCGGAGACTCGAGTCGCATTCATTGGCCAGTAGAAATGGTCTGGTAACACGGCGGTGGCCTTGGATGGCCGCGCCCTTGGCGACGTACCCCGGAGGGAAGAACGACGTGCTCCCCATGGGGATTCGGCGGCCACGCCTGGGCCTCGAGTGCGGCCAGTCGTCCGCGAGGGAGCAGTCCGGTTGGCTTCGCTGGGGCTACAGGAGGGGAGTGGCCTCAAAGAGTTGGGGGCGCTCCCTTCGGGTGAGATGGGTCAACAGCCCCGGGTCCCTGGAAAGGGGTCCATTACAGCGTGCGTTGGTGAATGAACTGGACCTTAACGAAGGGGTTTCGACGTGGGGCGGACGTTCACGCGACGGCGTACCGCTTCCTCAACCAGTTCGGACATCCATGGTCGGTGACCCCGGTGAAGGGCCATCCCCGGGGGTAGTCCCTTGATGGACGGGACGGAGCCGGCAATGTCGATGGTGATGCGGCCGTCGCCAAGCGGGGCGTTGGAGATGTGCAGGTCACCGAAGGACTCCGGAAGAACGGGATCGAGCCATACGCTGCCGGCTGACACGACCGGGTCGTATCGCATCAGGCTAGACACGATCTGGATGGGTGCTGTGGCTGCCCATGCCTGGGGCGAGCAGGCGGTGGGGTAGGGAACGGGGGTGGCGAGGTGGTCGCGGCTGAAGCCGCAGAAGAGTTCCGGGAGGCGCCCGTCGGAGAACTCCGCGGCGTCCATCATCCCGGTGGCGATTCTTTGTGCTTCGGCAACGAATCCGTACCGGAGAAGGCCGGCCGCGATGATGGCGTTGTCGTGGGGCCAGACGGAGCCGTTGTGGTAGCTGGCCGGGTTGTAGGCGCCCATGTTGCTGGCCAGGGTGCGCACGCCCCAGCCGCTGAACATTTCCGGTGACATCAGGTGCGCAGCGACCTGCTGGGCCTTGTCTTCGTCTATCAGGCCTTGGAGGAGGCAATGCCCCATGTTCGAGGCGCAGGCATCGACCTGCCGTTTCCTGCCGTCGAGGGCGATGGCGTAGTACCCGCGCTCTGGGATCCAGAACTGTTCGTTGAATTGCTTCTTCAGGCGCGCCGCGCGGTCGCTGAGCTCGTTGCCCAAGGCCATGTCGCCGGCGTCGTACGCCAGCCATGCCCGTGACAGATAGGCGACGTAAACGTAGGCCTGGACTTCGCAGAGCGCGATTGGCGGCTCGGCGAGGGTGCCGTCGGCAAAGTTGATGCCGTCCCAGGAGTCTTTCCAGCCCTGATTGAGCAGCCCTTGGTCGTTGAGCCGTTGGTACTCAACGAAGCCGTCGCCGTCCTTGTCGCCGTAGTTCACGATCCAGTCCAGTGCGCGGTCGGCGTGGGGCAGCAGGGCCTTGATGGTGTCCGTGGCGAATCCCCATCGGCTGACGGCTCCAAGCACCATCAGGAACAGGGGTGTGGCGTCCACGCTGCCGTAGTAGTTCGACTTGCCGCCCAGGGACAGGCCGCTGGAGACATCGAGCCGGACCTCGTGGAGGATCTTGCCGGGTTCCTCTTCCGTCATGGGGTCCACCACGGTGCCCTGGCGGTCGGCGAGGGTCTGGAGTGTGCCCAGGGCGAGCGACGGGTCTACCGGCATCGCCATCACTGAGGCCCACAGGGAGTCCCTTCCGAATAGGGTCATGAACCAGGGTGCACCGGCGGCGACGACAACGCGCTCCGGATGGTCGGGGTCCTCGATCCGCAGAGCACCCAGGTCGTCATAACTGCGGCGCAGCGTCCGTTCCACGGAGCGGTTGGTCACCTGCAGTACTGGGATTTTCGCCACCCACTCCCGCCTGCGTCGGTCTCGAGGGGACAGGCTATCCCCCTCGGAATGGGTGAAAGCCGGTGCCTGGTTTCCATCGTCGGTGGGCAGGACGGTCAGGACTGTGCTCCATTGCCCATGAGCGGGTACCGACACCCGATATTGAACGGTGTTACCGGAAACGTCGGCACCGGAAACGTGGACAGCGGTGCCCTTGCGGACGTCCTGCCAACTGCCCCGAATGGTGAGCATTCCGTCTTCTGCTTCTCGTGTTTCCTCCCACCGTCGCCGGATCCGTGCCTCCTTCACCTCGAAGAGGTCCGCGTAGTCGGCCCCTATTTCCAGGACGATGAGGCACTCAGCAGGCTCCTGGGAGTAGTTGTGGACGGTGAGCTGCTCCTGGAGGCCAGCCCCGACTTCCCGCAGCCTTTCTACAATAAGTGGGCTATCCGCGTAACCATCGGACCGGGGAATCCTTGCAACAAATGCGGCACGGAACGGCTCCTTGGTCTCCGCCGTGAGTGGTTCAAGCGCCTGTCCATCCACCGTCAGGCGCCAGATCGACAGGATCCTGACGTCGGCTACGAAGAGGCCATGCGGACGATCGGGCTGAATATCACCGTTGGATGACGAAATACAGAAGGATGAACCCTCGACCAACGTCACAGAGCCAGCCCCTAGTGGACCAGCCGCCGTATCCGCATTCCACCCCGCCATTCTGGCCTCCTCTGTGGCTTTTAAGCGCCGTACAGTCAGACACCGTGCTTGCGCAGGCCTCTTCGAAAAAACGCTACGCTTGCTTGCAAGTCGCCGCCAGAGCGGAGGCGTAAGCGGAACTCCTCCACGCCTACTGCTTTGCTTGCGCCAGTTCCTCCACTTCGGCCCCGATGGTGGTGTCCCCGCCATGGCCAGTCCGGAGCACGGTTTCCGGCGGAAGGGTCAGAAGTCGTTCCCGGATCCCGCACAGTTCTTCACCGGCCAATTCCGGAAGTTCCGCCACCGTCAGGCATGATGATTAGCCCCGCAGCGTTGCCTCGCCGAAAACCGTTCGGCTCGGGTCTGTGGAGGAGCAGACGGGAGTTTCATCCCTGTCTGGCCCCCAAGACGATTTCGGTCGCCTCGCGGCTGCCCAAGCCCCGCCGCAACAACCGCGGCGGCGCCCTGAACCACGACAGCTCAAGCCGCGGGCTTAGCGGCCCCTGCCGTGGGATGCAATGATCGGGTGATGAGCTTGCCGACTTTCAGTGCCACCGTCCACCGCTCCGGCGTGCGCGTCGCGGCCATGGCCATCATAGGGATGGCCGTCGCGCTGCTCGTCGGCAGTCTGGGCTCCTGGGCGTATGCTCCGGTTGTTGGATGGGCGGCAGCGTGCGTGACCTATCTGATCTGGGCATGGTCGGTGATCAGCCGCCTGGATGCCACGGACACGGCAGCGCATGCCATCCGGGAGGACCCGGGCCGGATCGCTTCGGACATCCTCGTGCTGGCAGCGACCTTGGCCAGCTTCGGGGGTATCGGTCTTATCCTGCTCGAGGCAGGGTCCGCCCAGGGCGGCCTCAAGGCGGCCATCATAGCCCTGGCGCTGGGCAGCATCACGCTTTCCTGGCTTCTGGTTCATACCCTGTTTACCCTCCGGTACGCCACCATCTACTACCGCGAAAATGCCGGGGTGGACTTCAACGAAAAGAAGCAGCCGAAGTACGCGGATTTTGCGTACCTCTCCTTCACGATCGGCATGACGTTCCAGGTCTCGGACACCGACCTGACTTCCGACGCCATCAGGTACACAGCCCTCCGCCAGGCGCTGCTCTCGTACGTGCTGGGAGCCATCGTCCTGGCCACCACCATCAACCTTGTCGCCGGACTGGTCCACTAACATCCAAGCGGGAATCCGCTCACATACCCGGGCGACGGCTGACTCGCCATCTCTGTCGCGCGACAGAAGAATGGGAATCCTTTCCGCGGCGAATGCTTTGAACACGGACGACGACGTATTTGTGGTTTGAGCTTTTTGTTGTCGGTGGCGTCGCGCACTGCTTCCTTGACTTTGCGGCTGGCCCTTTCTACCGCGTGCCTATCTTGTCACCCAGACCCATGATGGCTCCCGGGTATACCGACGGCGTTAGGGCCGGGGCGGAAAGCTGAGAGCGTAGACCAGGGGGAGCCGTGGGGCCCGGGCCGTCCGGGTGCGGCGGCGGGGTATGGGTTTCTCCGCCACGGGGTGCGGGCGTAGGCTGTCACGGGACAGCCAGCCACCACCGCTGAGGAGTGAGCAATGATTGGAAAGACCAAGGCTTCCCGCGCTGCGAACGAAGCCGCATATGCTGCCCGGGACCGTGCCGAAAAATGGATCAAGAACGCGTCCGTTAAGTCCTCGCCCCAGGCCGAAGCGGCCATCCGGTGGGCGGTGTCCAGGCTCGACGAGGCCCACGTCCCCGACGTGGTTCACGGTGTGGTTCTCACGCTGACAGGAAACAGGAAGGTTGCCAACCGGGCACGAAAGGCTGCCTCGCGGGCCGTACTGCGTGCGGAACGGAAACTCCATCCAGCCGGACAACCTTCGGGAAAGACGTTTCTTGCTTCCGCTCTTGCTGCCGCAGGTGCCGCAGCGGCAGCCGTCCTGGCCTGGCGGATGCTGACCAGCCGTCCTGAGCCGAAGAAATCAGAGGCGGAGCAGCAGACCCCCTCCATCTAGAGTGGTATGTCCAGGTCTCCTGGAAAAGGAACTCCGTCATGCCGGCAGGGAACGGTCGTCAAGGCCCTATCCCGGATCCCCTTGTCCGGCGCCGATGGAACTGTGCCGGGGATCTCCTGCCCATATCCGGACCGCGGCGATGGCAGCGCCGGTGTCGGCGTTGATTCAATGAAGGATCCACCACGGCATCCACCACGGGATCCGGTACCTGCCCGGTGCGGGTTCTCCGGCCCCTGCTCGGCGGTCCTGCAATTGATGGAACAGATCCCGTGCGCCCGTGACCGGCTCCCCGGCGACCTGCCGCCTCGGGGCCGGTCTCCCGGTGTTTTCCCACCGCACAGGGCCGATGATGAGGGCGGCGCCGGAGGGTCCTTGCGATGAGCGGACGGAAGGTCCTTGTGGGTGCCGCGGGGACGGAACGTTTTCGGGCCGTGGGGATCCCGCCCGCTGCCGGTCGTACGCGGCCCGTTTGACCGGGTCGCGGAGAACGGCGTAGGCGTCCATGATGTCGCGCAGTTCCTGGTCGCGCAGTTCCGGGTCGCGCAGTTCTTGTGCGCCGGAGTCCGGGTCTGCGGCCACGGCTCCCGGGGCGCGGGTATCGGGATGGTGGGCGCGAACAAGTGCCCGGTAGGCGCGGCTGACTTCACGTGCCGTGGCTGCCGGATCCAGGTGGAGCACCTTGTAGAGGTCCGGGCTGTGCTCTTTCATGGTCCCGCTTTTCCTGCTGTTGTTCCTTTCGGTCCCTGTTGCCGGGGCCCTGAGGTGTGGGGATGGTCCCCGGCCCGCTGGGGCCGGGGACCATCGGTGCGGGAGACATCGTCGGGGGCCGCTTTTTCGGTGCGCAACTCGCGCGGTGGCGTGCCTGGTTTGCATCGCCCTTCACTTGCCGGCGGCCGGTCCAATGCTCCCGGTCTTGCGCGCCCGGCCCGGTCCGGGGCCTAGGCGTTGATTTCCTAGTGCTGGCTCTTCTCCGACTCGATCTCGATCCGGCGCGGTTTGGCCTTCTCGGCCACCGGGATCCGCAATGTCAGCACCCCGGCGTCATAGCTGG